>JBEKVF010000109.1:0-7152 GCA_049514295.1 Acidimicrobiales bacterium | reverse complement strand
GGCCGCAGGATCGACGTCCGTCGGAGACGAGGGCATGGCCGGCTCGCTCGACCCCGGATTCCACGCCCGGGCTCTCGGCATCGCGACGGAGATGGTGGCCGAAGCAGCGCTCGAAGCGGCTGGCTCCAGGGTGGTGGTCGACCGGCGGCTGGGGACAGTTGACGAATCGGCGTCACACCTCTTCGCACACCGGATCCTGTCCCACCTCTCGTTTCGCTCCGTGTGGTTCCGCAATTCTCTGCGCGGTGCCGTCGGGCTGGCCCTTGCGGTCACGGTGATAGAGGTCACCAACGTCTCGCACGGATTCTGGGTCGTCCTGGGCACCTTGTCGGTGTTGCGTTCAAACGCCCTGGGCACGGGAGCGACGGCCCTGCGCGCCGTCGGGGGGACGGCGCTCGGCTTCGTGGCCGGCTCGTTGATCATGATCGGTGTCGCGGACCACTCGGACCTTCTGTGGGCGCTCCTCCCGCTCGCAGTGCTCGTGTCAGGTATCGCCCCCACGATGATCTCCTTCGTCGCCGGCCAGGCCGCCTTCACCCTGATGGTGATCATCTTGTTCAACATCATCGAGCCCATTGGATGGAGGGTGGGGCTGACCAGGATCGAGGATGTCGCGATCGGGTGTGGCGTGAGCATCGTCGTCGGGCTCCTCTTCTGGCCGCGAGGCGCCACGGCCGCGCTCGGACGAGCGCTGTCTGACGCGTTCGTCGCCAGCTCCGGGTACCTGGCGGACGCCGTGGACCGGCTGACCTCGACCTCACGTTTCGTGGACACCGAGCCCGGTCAGCAGGCGTCCCACCGGGCCTATCTCCTCCTCGATGACGCCTATCGCCAGTTCTTCGCCGAGCGCGGGGCGAAGGTGGTCTCCGTCGAGGCGATCTCCCGTCTCTTCACGGGATCGAACCGCCTCCGGCTCGCGGCGTACACCTTGGCCACACTGCCTGTGCGCCCCCCCGGGGCCGGCCTGCCGGAGGTGGAGTCCGTCTTAGTCGCCGAGGCCGTCCTGCGGGACTCGTACGCGTCCAGCCATCGCTGGTACCAGGAGTTCGCGGACATGCTCGCCGATCGGCGCCCGTCCCCCGACCTCCCGCTCCCGGACAGCGATGTCCTACACCACGTGCTGCGGACGGCGTTCGAGGACGTCCGGTCCCAGCACCGTTCCGACCGCGTGCAGACGACGCTGCAGATGCTCTGGGCGGACGAACTCCTCGAGAACCAGAGCCAGATGCAGGCCGACCTCGTCGCCTCGGCAGACCTCTTCGTCAAGCGGAGGAAGAAGGGGATACTGATTTAGCTTCGCGGCATCACACCGTCACGACCCGACCGCCACGCTCCCCAACCGCGAACGTCGATCTCGGTACAGTGAGCCGACTCGGCGTGAGCGATCGCAGACGTGAGAGAGGTGCGATGCGGATCAGGCGGTCCTGCGGTGGTGGGCTCCAAACTGAGCCCGACCTCGCCAGTTCGCGCTCGCGTCGCGTGATCAGGTTCACCCGTCGCGGGGTCGTCGGCATCGCTGCCGCCGCCACCGTCTGCGGCCTGACCCTCCCGACCCTCGATGCTTCGGGTGCGACCGGGCCGACCACCACGACAACCGTCGCGCCCAAGCCCTCGACGACGACCACCAGGCCCCCGACGACCACGACGACAAGGATTTCATCGTCCTCGACAACGTCGCCACCGACGACCACAAGGCCCCCGACCACGACGCCGTCGACCACGACCCCGACGACGATCACGGGAGTCGTCCCGACGCCTCCGGTCTCACCGGTCACCACGACGACGACGCCTCAACATGTGGTCAACCAGCCGAACCTGAACGCCCTGAGCCCCCACATCGACGCGCTGAACGGGAGCGGCGTCCAGTACCAGTACAGCTCCGGCACCTCGTCGCAGAAGTCGGCCCCCGGCGTGCCCAGCTTCCTGACCTCGCCCGGTGGGCCGTACCTGTACGACGCCGACAACCGAGTGGTGCTCCTCCACGGCACGAACGTCGTCTACAAGCATCCCCCGTACATCACCTATCCCGATCCGGGAGAGCCGTGGAACTTCAGCTCGACGGACGCGGCGAGGATGCAGAGCCTCGGCTTCAACGTCGTCCGTCTCGGCATCGAGTGGCAGGCCCTCGAGCCAGGCTCCGGTGGACCGAACCAACCAAAGATCTGCACGCCGGGCTCACCGGGGAATCCCCACGAGTTCAACCTTGCGGTGGCCGACCGGTACCTCGCGCACGTGGCCGCGACCGTCAAGCTCCTCAGCCGCTACGGGATCTACACGCTCCTCGACATGCACCAGGACGTCTACAACCAGAACTTCCGCGGCGAGGGAGCACCGAACTGGGCCGTGTGCACCGACGGCGTGCCCATCGTGGCGATCGGCGGGCGGTGGTCGAGTAACTACTCGAATCCGCAGTTGGACACCGCGGTCCACCACTTCTGGACCAACGATGTCGTGGGCAACCTCCAGGGTCAGTTCGACCTCGTCTGGGCCACCGTGGCGAACTACTTCAAGAACGATCGGTGGGTGGTCGGCTACGACCCGTACAACGAGCCCTTCTCGACCGAGACCCAGACCGCGGCCCAGTCCACCTTCACCGGCAACCTCGAGTGCTTCTACACAGGGAAGGCCAACACCGGTTTCCTGGCCAACGGGGCCACGCCGCTGGTGTGCCCTGCCGACGTGCCGAACAACGGCGTGATCCCGTCGATCCAGGCGGTGGACCACCACCACCTGATCTTCGTGGAGCCGGACATCTACTGGGTCACGGGCGGGAACATCCCGTCGCAGCTGGGGCCGATGCCGTTCCAGCGCCTGGTCTTCAATTTCCATGTCTACTGCGGCGACCGCAGCCCGCTCACCGGCAATCCCATCAATCTGCTGCAGTGCCTGCAGTCCGAGGAGACCGCCGCGTCCGAACAGGACATCACCCGCCTGTCCATGAGTTCGCAGTACCAGTCCAGCGGCCCAGCCATCTTCATGAGCGAATTCGGCGCCACGACGAGTACGGCCCTGGCCGGGTTCGACACCGAGTGGGCCGGGTTGAACCAGGTGGGATGGGCCTATTGGGCCTGGAAGTACTACGACGACCCCACCGGATCGTCGGCTGAGGGCCTCGTCCTGCCCGACGGGAACTACTCGCCGATCGTGACCGTCCTGTCGCGGACGTACCCGCAGGAGGTCGCGGGCATCGCGGACTCCGTCATCTTCAACCCCTTCACGGGGTCGTTCAACATGACGTATTCGCCCAGCCTCTCCGCCCGGGGTTCGACGGTCGTCGACATCGCGGCGTCAGAGCACTACCCGGACGGGTGGTGCGCGGCGGTCAAGGGCGGGCGGATCACCTCGAGCCCCGGCGCGACGCATCTCACCATCAAGACCGCCGGGCACCCGTTGCAGGTCTATGTCTCGGTGACGGCGGGAGCGTGCCCGTCCGCCTGAGCCGATCACCCCTCACAGACTCCTCACATCGGTGATGTAGGAAGGAGGTGTGAGAGCGTCGCTCGGAAGATCTGGTCGCGGTGAGCGGTCGCTCGCCGCGAAGATGGGGCTCTGCCTGTGCGCCATCGTCATCGTCGGGATCGGGGCTGTTCTCCCAGCGGCGGCCGCGGGAGGGGCGACACTCACTGGGGCGGTTGCACCCGTTCCGCCCCAATTCCAATACGCGTACGCGGCCGTCGATGCGGAGGTCCAGAACTTCGCTCGTGAGGTCCCCGGACCACCCGTCCACTCGAAGACGACCATAGGCACCGAATTGCTCAGTGCCAACGGCAACATCGGCGCGTCACTGCTCGCACCCAGCGCTATCGCCGGCGTCGAGAACGAGCTTGACGCCTTTCAGGCTCTGGGGATCAAGGGGGTGACCGTCGATGTGTCCTTCCCGCTCCTGCTGTCGAGCACCGCCGGCAGCTCGGGGTATCTCAATTTCTACGAGCAGGTGGCCAACCAGGTGAAGAAACGGCACATGGTTCTCTCGGTCGAGGAGAACCCGATCTTCGCCGGTACGCCCCTCACCACACTGCCGATCAGCTATGCAGGTCTGACCTCTCAGAGCTACGCGAACGAACAACGGGAACAGGCTCAGACCATCGTCGACAGACTGCACCCGAAATACCTCACGGTGTTGGACGAGCCGGACACGTTCACGGATGCTCTCGGTGTCGATCTCAATACCCCCACCAATGCCGTGCAGGTCGTCAGCCGCGTGTTAACGGGGCTGCGCCGGCAGGGGACGATGGTGGGCGCCGGCACCGGTACCTGGAGCCCGGCCTCCATTGACGAGGCGCTGCTGGCGCACACCTCCATCGACTACCTCGATGTCCACGTATACCCACTGGGCCCCCAGCAGGTGACGAACCTACGCGCCGACTCCGCAGCCGCCAAGGCTGACCACAAGCCTCTCGTGATGGACGAGACGTGGCTCTACAAGCCCACAGCCACCGAAGGATCCGGTCCAGCGGGCGCTCCAGCGGAGCTCAAGGAGAAGAGCTACAGCTTCTGGGAGCCACTGGACCAGCAGTACCTCACGGCCATGTACTCGTATGTGAGATCCCAGGGATACAGCTATGTCTCGTTCTTCGACGGCGCGCGCGCCTTCTTCGGGTATCTCCCCTGGTCGTCCCAGCTGCAGGCGGCCACGTACCAGTCCTTCAGCTCGACCTACAACCAGCTCGTGGCGGCCGACATGCGGCAGAACGAGCATTCGGGCACCGGACAGACCCTGGCGCACCTGCTCTCGCGCTGACCCCCGTCGGAGGTGTCTTCAGCCGCTGATCACGTTGTGCACCGTCGCCACCATTGGCGGCTTCAGCCCCACACCGAGCTCGGTCAGGATCGGTATGAGCGTCGCCCCGAAGGCGTCGAACTCCGCCTGCGACTCCCAGATGTCGAACACGTGGATGGAGCCCTCGGACTCGAGCGCAACGTGGTAGGTGCGCCCCTTCGGCGATCCCTCACCGGCGGCCTCAAGTTGCTTGATGGCGCTTTCGTACTTCTCGGGCGTGAATCCCTCGTGAATGAAGTAGATCCCGAGTGCCATGGTGCACTGACCTTTCCGTGTCCACGCCGTGACTCCACGGCGATCGGACGCTCCGGCGACCGTACTCGACGGTTGGAGACTGTGCTGAATGGGAGTACTTGAACATCGCGTTGCAGAGAACTCCTTGGTTGACCTGGGACTCAGCTGGCCGCCTCACGTCGGAGGGACTCTCTATGGGCGCTCCATGCTCTGCACGTCGAAGTAGATCGGCAACAGGTACTTGACGTAGAAGGCGTGAACCGTCAGATCCGGATAGACGAGGTCTTCGTACCGCTTGATCGTGACCCTGTCGTCCTTCTCGGCATAGCGCTCGCACGCAACCAGCAGGTCATCGACTTCCTGGCGCGAGTCTTGCAGCAGTCCGAGGTGGTCGTAGCCGGGCGAGTCCATTGGCTTCTCGCTCTCAGCGAGAAGGATGAACTGGTCCGGGTCGGGCATCAGCAGATGACATGACTGGCCGACCACCTCGGTGTTGAGGGCAGTCCATCCGAATATCGATCCGTAGAAGGCGTCGATTTCCTCACGAACCGTCTTGGTGAGACCGCCGATCGGGAACGTCATCTCCATATGGTTGAACCGCATCGCCCCTGCCCTCTCTTGTCCTTCGTCGACTGCACATACTGGCCGAAACAGAGCGGCACTTCTCGCCGCCGAATCTACTCCTGAGCCCGGATCTCCCCTTGGATCCGCTCACGCTGGGCCGTGATGAGATCCTTGGCGTGGGGTGGGGCCGCGGCGAGCCTGGCGTCGGCGGGAGGAAGCGACCCCGCCGGCAGCTCGGTACACGTGGTGTGGAACATGGCCTGATCCGCCGTGGTGATCGAGCTCGCTGGGAGCGACGCAGGACTCGAGAACGGGTTCTTGGGTGCCTTCAGCTCGGGGGGCTCGGCGAACGGCGGCTTCTTCGCCGTGAGATCGAAGAAGTCCAACATGTTGTTGGCGTTCGCGTCGCGGTAGGTCAGAGCGGGGAGATTCCACTTGGTCTCGACGAATTTCAGGATCGACGTGTGGTCGAAGGTCTGATGTGACACGTAGTCCTTTTTCGACCAGGCCGAGACGACGCAACAGGGCACTCGAAATCCCGTGTAGTCGTACGAGCCGGGGATGTCGCCGGGTGTCAGCATGGGCGGCACATTGTCCGGCTTTACGGCCGGTTGGGGGGGAACGTGGTCGTACCACCCTCCGTGCTCGTCGTAGATCCAGATCACCGCCGTCTTGTCCCAAGCCGGTCCGCTCATCACCGCATTGATGAACAGAGCGGCATACCCCTCACCCACCGTGATGTCCCCGTCCTCCTCCGAGAAGTTGGCATAGGGATCGACCAGGCTGAACGCTGGAAGGTTCCCCGATGCCGCATCGGCAAAGAACTCGGTCATATGGACGGCCTTGGTCCGGTTGTTCAAGAAGACGGGCTCGAAGAGGGCGCACGTCGGAAGGTCCGCGTAATAGTCCTTCCAGGAGATGCCGTGCTCGTTGAGGCGGTCGAAGATCGTGCCGTTGGGGGCATCGACCTTGGAGATGCCCGACGAGTCGGTGCTGATGTTGCCAAGTGCGGTCCCCGCGATGAGAAAGCGGCGATTCGGATACGTCTGGGCCATCACGGACGAGAAGTAACGGTCACCGATGGGAAACACACGGGCCATCGAATGGTAAAAGGGAAGGTCCTCGCCCTCCCAGTAGCCCATGGCCGCTCCGCCACACCCCTTGACGAAGCCCATGTTGGTGCCGTTGTCCCAGCAGATGTGGGAGGCGTTCCACGATTGCGTAATGCCCGAATCGCTCTCGCCGCAGGTGTTCGGGTTGTGGAACGAACGAACAAACCCACCGGAGGGATCCGGGTTGTAGTTGACCGGTTTGCTGTCCGGACCGAGCGTCAATCCGTCGCCGCGACCCAACGTGCCCAGGTGATCGTCGAACGAGTGGTTCTCCATCATGATGACGACGATGTGCTCAATCTGCGGAAGGGTGTCGGTGCCCGCGGGAAGGTGTGGGTATGGCAGCGATCCAGGTTGGAGGATCGAACCGTGCGCTCCGAGCCCCCTTGCCGTTGCCGCCGCGGCGTACTCCACGCTGCCGACGGCCGCTCCGAGACCCGTCGCCGCAATTCCGGTAGCGAG
>JBEKVF010000108.1:0-7220 GCA_049514295.1 Acidimicrobiales bacterium | reverse complement strand
TCCACAGCCGCTGGTAGGGCTCCCCTTGCCCTTGGTGATGCCAGGGGAGGTCGCCGATGTGGCGCTGGTCGATCGGGTGGGGCCGGTCGAACCATTCGGCCAGCTCCTCCTTCCACGGCTCCAGTCGCTCGAAGAGCGGGGCCAGGGTCTCGGGCTCGGGCACCTCGGGCATCGGGAACTGGTGCTCCAGGCCCACCTCGAGGTCGTGGAACGAGGCCGAGAGGTTGAAGATGGCCCGGCCGTGCTGGACGGCGACGACGCGCCGGGTCGTGAACGACTTTCCGTCGCGGATCCGGTCCACCTCATAGAGGATGGGCACCGTCGGGTCGCCGGGCCTCAGGAAGTACGAGTGCAGCGAGTGGACGCGCCCGTGCTCGACGGTGCGCCCGGCCGCCATGAGGGCCTGCCCGGCCACCTGCCCGCCGAACACGCGCTGGCGCTCCTCGTTGGGTTGGGTGCCCCGGAAGATGTTGACCTCAATGGGTTCGAGGTCAAGCAGGTCGACGAGGAACTCCAGGGACGTGCTCATCCGCCCATGTTCGCAGGCCGCCGGCGCGCTTCGGGCACGAGCACGTCGCCGCGGCCCCCGCTACCCTGCGGCGACATGGCACCCGTGTCCCCGGCCCGCGAACAGAGCGAGATCATCTTCCCCGCCGGGTTCACCTGGGGTGTCGCCACGGCGGCGCACCAGATCGAGGGGGGCAACGTCAACAACGACTGGTGGGCGTGGGAGCATGACCCGACGTCGGGGACCCTGGAGCCGAGCGGGGACGCCTGCGACTCCTTCCACCGCTGGCGCGAGGACATTCAGCTCGTGGCCGACATGGGTCTCGGGGCATACCGCTTCTCGCTCGAGTGGAGCCGCATCGAGCCCGCCGAGGGCGAGTTCTCGACGGCCGCGCTGGAGCACTACCGGCGCATGTGCGCGGCCTGCCACGGGCACGGGATCATCCCCGTCGTCACCTTCCACCACTTCACGACCCCGCGGTGGCTGGCCGACCGCGGCGGCTGGGAGGCGCCTGAGGCCTCCGAGCGCTTCGCCCGGTTCGTGACTCGGGCCAGCGCGTACCTCGGGGACCTCATCGGATGGGCCTGCACCATCAATGAGCCGAACGTCGTGGCGGTCATGGGGTATTTCCAGGGTCAGTACCCGCCGGGGGTCACGGAGGACTTCGGGCGATACGCCGCCGTCAACGAGGCGATGGTGCGCGCCCACCGCCTGGCCGTCGACGCCCTGCGCGCCGGCCCCGGGGACTTCCCGGTCGGGCTCACGCTCTCCATGGCCGAGATCACGGCCGACGAAGGTGGCGAGGCGTTGCGCGACGCGGCCGAGGAGATGCTCGAGAACATCTTCCTGCGGGCGACCGGCGGCGACGACTTCGTGGGGGTGCAGTGCTACACGCGCATGCACTTCGGCCCCGACGGCCTCGCGCCCAACGATCCCGACGTGCCGGTCACCCAGGTGGGCGACGAGCTGTGGCCCCAGGCGGTCGAGCACACGGTGCGGCGGGCCGCCGCGGTCAGCGGGCGCCCTGTCGTAGTCACCGAGAACGGGATCGCCACGGCCGATGACACCGAGCGCATCGCGTTCCTCTCCGATGCGCTCCGGAGCGTCCATCGCTGCCTCGCGGAAGGGATCGATCTGCGGGGCTACTTCGTGTGGAGCCTGCTGGACAACTTCGAGTGGCACCTGGGGTACGGCCCCAAGTTCGGGTTGGTGGCAGTGGCCCCGGAAACCTTTGAGCGCCGGCCCAAACCCAGCGCCCACTGGTTCGGAGAGGTCGCCCGATCCAACCGGTTGCTCACAGCGGGTGCATAGTCGGCTGACAGGGGGTCAAATGGCGGCCGGGCTAGGGTGGCCCCGTGCCTGTTCCGCCCTCGGGGGGTGCAACCCGTGACAGCGGGGGCCCCGTGACTGACCACGACGGGCATTCCCCCCTCGCACACATCTGGTCGTCCGACCAGCCGCTGTTCGCCCGGCTGCGCCAGATCATGGCCCACCCGTCGAGCATGAAGTTGATCAAGTACGCCGGGGTGTCGGTGATCTCGACGATCGTGTCGCAGGTCACCCTGCTCCTCGTCTTCGGCGTGTTCCGCCTGATGTCCGAGGTTCCGGCCAACATCCTGGCCAACGTTCTCGCCACCATCCCCTCGTACACGCTCAACCGCCGGTGGGTGTGGGGGAAGGGGGGCAAGTCGCACTTCTGGCGGGAGGTCGCGCCGTTCTGGGTGCTGTCCTTCATCGGGTTGGCCTTCTCGAGCCTCGCCGTGTGGCTCGCCGGCGACTTCGCCCGCAATCACGGCCTGAGCCACGCCGCCACCTCGCTCCTGGTGAACGCGGCGAACCTCTTCTCCTTCGCCCTCCTGTGGATCGTGAAGTTCGTGATCTACAACAAGCTGTTCCACGTCGATCCCGTCGAGTACGAGGAGCACCACGCAGACAAGATGGCGGCGACGTCCGACAGCTCGACGACTGCCGGCGCCTGACGCTGCAACAGGAGGGGCGATCAGTCCCTGAAGTTGTTGAACTGCAGCGGGATCCCGAAGTCCTCTGCCTTGCACTTCGCGATCACCTCTTGGAGGTCGTCGCGCTTCTTGCCCGTGACACGCAGCTGCTCCCCCTGGGTCTGCGACGACACGCCCTTGAGGCCCAGGTCCTTGATGAACTTGTTCAACCGCTTCGCATGGTCCGAGGAGATGCCGGCCCTGATGGCCACTTTCTGGCGGGCGGTGCCCTTCTGGGCCTCCTCGATCTTCCCGGCCTCGAACGCCTTCAGCGAGACCTGGCGCTTCACGAGCTTCTCGTCCAGAACCTGGTGCAGGGCGCGCAGGCGGTCCTCCGTCGAGGAGCGGAGCACGAGCTCGGTGTCGCTCAGCTCAATGGCCGAGTCGGTGTTCTTGAAGTCGAAGCGGGTGGCGGCCTCCCGGTTGGCCTGGTCGACCGCGTTGCGTACCTCCTGCATGTCGACTTCCGAGACGATGTCAAAGGTGGGCATGGCGTCAGCGTACCGGCGCCACCTGCCGTTCCGGGGTGGCCGGTCCGGCTATTCTCGCCGGCTGCGGGTCGGTGTCCGAGTGGCCAAAGGAAACAGGCTGTAAACCTGTCGGTTAACACCTACGGAGGTTCGAATCCTTCCCGGCCCACGCACAATCGGTCGGGACGGCCAGTCAGGGGTCCCATGGCCCTTGCCACCCCCCGGCCTGCCGTTACAATGCTGTTGCAGATCGATTGCGGGTACACGCGCCTCGGGCGTGGGCCCTCCTCCCTCCCCCGGGTCGTAGCGCCCGGACACGACAAGCGAGACTGACTACCCCGTGGACGAAAGCGCGATGTCCCCTTCACCACCGGTCCTGGACCGGGTGAGCGCGCGCCTCCGGCGACTCTCCATGCGGGCCGAAGCCGTGCGTCTCCGCCTCACTCCGCGCGTCGCGCTGACGCATCGGGTCGAGGCCGAGTCCGGCGATCCCGGCGACTGGTCCTTCCTGCGCCGGCCCGCGATCCTCGGATTCGTCGCGGTCGTCTCCATCTGCGTCGGCGCATCGCTGCCGAGCTCGCCCTTCAAGCTCGAAATGGGGGGCACCTGGTTCTTCGGGGAGGCTGACTGGCCGTCGACCACGCTGCTGCTGCCGGGAGTCGTGGCCGTCTACGGCGGGATGGTCCTCTTCGTGCGCGTCTGGTTCGGCCTATACCAGACGCTGCGCGTCCGGCCCGGTGTGCCGATCCGGCGGCTGGCCTACATGCTGGCCCTCTGGATCCTCCCGCTCCTGGCGGTGGCGCCGCTCTTCAGCCGGGACGTGTTCTCCTACGCCGCCCAGGGCGAGATGATGAGCCACCACATCAACCCCTACCACTACGGCCCGGGCACCCTCGGCTCCGGTCCGTTTGTGTCCGGGGTGGACCCCGTCTGGGCGAACACCCCGGCCCCTTACGGTCCGCTCTTCCTGATGCTGGCCGGCTGGTCGGCCTCCTTGAGCCTGCACCACGCGCTGATCACCGTCGTGCTGCTGCGACTGCAGTCGGTGGCCGGCATCGTGCTGATCGCCTACTGCATCCCCAAGCTGGCCCGCTCGTTCGGCCGGGACGCCGGCCCCGCCTTCGTGCTCGCCGTGCTTAATCCGCTGACCCTGCTCGCCCTCGTGGGCGGGGCGCACAACGACGCCATCATGGTCGGCCTGCTGCTCGCCGGCATCACCGCGGCGCGGTCTCGCCACCGGATCTGGGGCGTCGTGCTGTGCGCGCTCGCCGCCTCCATCAAGGTGCCCGCGGCCATGGGCATCGTCTACGTGGCGTGGGACTGGGCTGGACCACTGGCGGACTGGCGCCGCCGCGCCAGCATGATCGTCCGCTCCGGCCTCATCACCGTTGCGGTGATGGGAGCCCTCTCCCTCGTGTCCGGGCTCGGGTGGGGGTGGATCGCCAACCTGGGCACGCCCGGCACCGTGCGCTCGTGGATGGCCCCGGCCACCGCCGTCGGGCTCCTCATCAGCGGGTCGGCCCATGTCGTCGGCATCGGGGTCGGCCTGGGGGGCGTGCTGACGCTGACCAGGGCGATTGGGCTGCTGGCCGCGGCCGCCCTCGCGCTGTACTGCCTGGTCAACCGCGAGAGGATCGGCGTGCTGAGCGCGCTCGGCATCACCATGTTGGCCTTCGTGCTCCTCGGCCCCGTCGTCCAGCCCTGGTACCTGACGTGGGGCATCATCATCCTGGCGCCGGTCGTGACGGGCCGCATGCTCTACGTCGTGCTCGGGTTGTCGATCGTGACGCCCTTCATCGGGCTGACCGGCGGCGCCGACCTCCTGAACGAGCTGATCCACACCGATCCGGTCAGCATGGTCCTGGCGGTGATGGTGCTGTGGGCGGTGGCGATCTTCCCGCTCGGCAACTGGACGACCTCGTGGAGGCTCGACCGGTCCCGGCTGCCCGCGCTCGCGGCGCACGGCCAGGGCGCCGTGCTCGAGTCCTGAGCCCGGGGCCTGATCCGGGGCTCCCGCTATAACAGGCGCTGGAGCTCGACCACGTCGAGCCACTGGCGGTGCTTGCGCCCGACCTCCCGCTCCACGCCGACCAGCTCGAAGCCGGCCGCCTGGTGGAGCCCGATGGAGGTCTCGTTGTGCCCCGCGATGCGGGCGATCACCGAGTGGAAGCCATGGGCGGACGCAAGGACCAGGAGCTCAGCCAGGAGAGCATGCCCCACCCCCTTGCCGCGCTGTGAGCGGTCGACGTAGACGGAGTTCTCGGCGGTGGCCGAGTAGCCTGAGCGCTCGCGGAAGGGGGACAAGGAGCCGAAGCCGAGGACGATCTCCCCGTTCGCCCCGACCTGGCCGGCCACCCCCGAGCCGGGAGCCTCGGTGGCCACCAGCGCCGGGTGCACCCCGCCGTGCTCCAGGATCCAGGCTTCCTGCTCGGCCCGGGTGCGGGGCACCATGTCGAAGGTGTTGGTGCTCTCGAGGACCTCGACGTTGTAGATGGCCCGGATGGCCTCGGCGTCGGCCACTTCGGCCAATCGGATCCGCATCCGTCGATGGTACTGTTGACGTGCCGAAACCGGGGGAGCGGAGGCAGCCCGTGCCGAGCCCTGACTATCATTGAACGTTCGCGGAAGGTAGCCGCGGCGCCCCCTTAGCTCAGTCGGCAGAGCACAGCCATGGTAAGGCTGGTGTCGTCGGTTCGATTCCGACAGGGGGCTCGCCCATGGCGGCGTAGCTCAGTTGGTCAGAGCACACGGCTCATAATCGTGTTGTCGCGGGTTCGAGTCCCGCCGCCGCTACCAGGCCCGGGACGAGAGTCCCGGGCAGCGACCAGGAAGGATTGGACATGGCGAAGAATGAGAAGAGGGTCCAGGTCACGCTGGCCTGTGAGGTGTGCAAACGGCGCAACTACATCACGACCAAGAACAAGCTCAACGACCGCGAGCGGATCGAGATGAAGAAGTTCTGCCGCTGGGACCGCCAGCACACGCTGCACAAGGAGACCCGCTGAGCCATCCCCAACCTGCCGGTGCTACTCTGGCAGGTCGATCCCCAGGTCAGGGGGAAGAACCACCTGCTTGAGGGCAACCGAAGGCACCCCACCGAGGGCAGTAGCTCAACTGGTAGAGCACCGGTCTCCAAAACCGGCGGTTGGGGGTTCGAGTCCCTCCTGCCCTGCACCGGACGTAATCACCCGACAACGAAGTATGTGAGGCGAGACCCGTGAACCGCGAGACCAAGCGCATGATGCAGCGCCAAGGGCAGATGGAGGCCGACGGGTCTCCCGCCACCCGGCGCGCGGCCGCGGGTACACAGACGAAGGCCCCGCGGACGCAGAAGGGCCCTTCGGGACGCAAGCGCACCTCGCCGGTCCAGTTCGTCCGCGAGGTGCGCGACGAGATGCGTCAGGTCGCCTGGCCGTCCCGCTCCGAACTCATCAACTACACGTCGGTCGTCCTGACCACGCTGATCATCATGATCAGCCTGATCTTCGTGCTGAACCTCGCCTTCGGGAAGCTCATCACGCTTCTCTTCACGAAGTAGGCCCTCATGAGCGACATGACGCATTCAGAGGCAGAGGAGGCACTGGTGACCGGCGACGAGGAAGACGTCGCGGAGGCGCTGGCCGCCGAGCGAGAAGAGACCGAAGGCGCCCCCGAGGAGGCTGCAATGAGCACGACCGAGGACGTGATCGAGGAGGTCGCGGCCGAGGACGAGGCGGAGCTCGAGGCCGTCGCAGAAGAGGCAGTCGTCGAAGAGGTCGCCGAGGCTGTGGCCGAGGTGGTGGCCGAGGAGACCGCAGAGGAGATCGTGGAAGAGATCGTGGAAGAGATCGTCGAGGAGGCTGTGCTCGAGGCGATCGAGGAGGCCGTGGTCGAGGAGATCGCGGAGGAGATCGTCGACGAGGTCGCGCTGGAGACGGCGCCCCAGGCGGCCGAACCGGACCTGGTGCTCGACGCCACCGACGGCCAGCAGGTGGACGGCGAGGTCGAGCTCGGTGGGTGGGGCGAGGACGGCGAGGACGAGGAGATCGTCCCGGTCGAGAGCCCGTACGACCGACCCGGCCGCTGGTACGTGGTGCACACCTACTCGGGCTACGAGAACAAGGTGCGCTCCAACATGGGCAACGTGGTCGCCTCCCGCGGCATCGAGGACCGCGTGTTCGAGGTCGTCATCCCGATGGAGGACGTCGTCGAGTTCAAGGGCGGCAAGAAGGTCACCGTCCAGAAGAAGGTGTTCCCGGGCTACCT
>JBEKVF010000107.1:0-7321 GCA_049514295.1 Acidimicrobiales bacterium | reverse complement strand
CCGCGCCCCGGGCGCCGGGCACGAGCTCGGGATGGGCGGCGACCCAGCGGCCCAGACCCTCCCGCAGTGTTTCGTCGTCGCGCCGACCCCCCGTGGCCACCTACGGAAGGTAGACGACGGCTCGCCACTGCCCCGTCATTTCGGCCGGGCACAGCGCGGTGCCGGCCCGGACGCACCACTCAATGACGTCGGCCTCGCCGGCAACCGCCGGCGTCCGCACGACGAGGCCCCGACGGACGTGGTCCTGGCGCACCACCCACCCCTCGGGAATCGCCACCCCGGCCTGGGCCAGGCGCGCGACGGCCTTGGCGCCGGTGGGGTGCATGAGGCCGACGGTCATCCCCTCGCTGTCGCGACGATCCTTCCTGGCGGGCATGACGGTCGCCATCGTGACCGGTGGTGTCCGGTTGCCGAAGAAGGCGAAGAGCCCCGTGGGCTGCTGGACGTCGACCGCCCCCTCGTCGATGCCCGGGAGTAGGTTGATCCAGCCGCTCCCCGCGGCGCGCAGCTTCGCCAGCGTGTCGGCCACGCCGGCGACGTCGGGCGGTGTGAACTCCATGTTCCTCGTCTCGCGTCCGCTGCTCATCGGCGCAATCCTGACACCAGCCGTTCCACCACTTCGCCGGCGGGACGCTCCTCGGCCCGGCGGAACGCCGTCCCCGCGTACAGGCTCAGGTACTGGGCGTCGCCCACCCTGGCCGCGGCCGCCCGGACCGGACGGGTGGCGTTGTTGACCTCGGGGTAGGCCGCCGGTGCTCTGGGGTGCCGGCGCACCATGGCGTTCACGAGCGCCCGGGCCCGGCGCCCGCTGAAGGCCCGCGTGACGGCCGTCGCCTCGAAGCCGGTTCTGGCCAGGCTGTCCTTGTAGGCCTGGGAGGCACCGCTCTCGGGGCAGCGCAGGAAGGCGGTGCCGGCCTGCACGAGCGAAGCACCACGAGCCAGGAGGTCGACCACGTCCGCCGGCCCGCCCACCCCTCCGGCGGCGATGAGTGGCACGAGGGTCCGCCGCCGTACCGCTGCCAGCAGCGAGCGGACGGGACGGTCCTGGTCGGGGGAGGTCGTCGTTGGCCAGGCTGGCCCGGTGAGCCCCGGCTTCGCAGCCCTGCAGGCAGAGGGCATCGGGCCCGGCCCTCAGCGCCGCTGCGGCCTCCTCCGGCGTGGAGACCGTCAGCACCACCAGCGACCCCGCTGCATGCAATGACCGGATGACCTCGGTCCCGGGAATGCCGAAGGTGAAGCTGACGGCGGCGGGCGGCTGGGCGAGCATCACCTCGAGCTTGTGCGCGTAGTCGTCGTCGTCCCACGTGGGCTCGCCCAGCGCCACCCCGAGTGCGCTCGCCTCGGCGGCCAGCGATGCCACATAGGCCGCCACCCGTGCCGGGTCTGCCGCGGGCCGCCCGGGGACGAACACGTTGAGAGGAGACACCCGCGGCGCGGACGTCCGCCATGTCGGCCGCCAGCCCCTCCGCTGTTCTGTAGCCGCCGGCCAGGAAACCGACTGCGCCCGCCCCCGCCGCGGCCGTCACGAGCCCGATCGTCGTGGTCCCGCCCGCCATGGCCGCCAGCACGAGGGGCCACTCCGACAGCCCCCGCAGTCGCTGCCTCACCTCGGAGGTGTCGGAGCTCCGGGCCGACGGCACATCCCAGACTTACCCACCGGCCGCTACTCTGCGCTACTCATGGACCTCGACCTCGTCGCCACGCTGCGCAGCACCGGCGCAGCACGCCAGTTCCACCCCGAGCCGATCGCCGACGACGTGCTCGAGCGCCTCCTCGACACGGCACGCTTCGCGCCGAGCGGTGGGAACAGGCAGGGCTGGCGCGTGATCGTCGTCAAGGACCCGCCCGCCCGGGTCGCGCTGCGCGACATCTACCTGAGCGGCTGGTACGAGTACCTGGCGCTCGTGTCGGCGGGCCTGGTGCCGTGGGCCCCGGTGAGCGACCGCGATGCCGAGGCAGCGGCCATCGTCAACGCCCCGCAGTTCGCCGAGGCGGGGGCGGTCGCTCCCGGCTTCCCCGAGACGCTCGACACGGCCCCCGCCCTCCTGCTCGTCCTGGCCGACCTGCGCGCGCTCGCCGCCGTCGATCGCGACCTGCCCCGCTACACGCTGGTCGGCGGCGCGTCCATCTATCCCTTCGTGTGGAGCCTGTTGCTCGCTGCCCGAGCGGAGGGCCTGGGCGGGGTCATGACAAGTGTGGCGGTGCGCCGGGAGGACGACGTGCGCGCACTCTTCGACATCCCCGACACCGTCGCGGTGGCAGCTCTGGTGGTGCTCGGCCGACCCGTCACGGCGCCCCGGAAACTGAAGCGCGCCCCGGTGGAGTCCTTCGCCTGGGTCGACCGCTACGGCGGCACCCCGCTCGGAGGCTCCTAGGGCCCGGCTCGCCCGTGGTCAAATGGGCCATGGCACAGAACGTCCTGGGCGAGGATCTCCAGCCCTGCAACTACGACCCGATCACCGGCTTCTACCGCGACGGCTGCTGCAACACCGGCGCCGAGGACCTGGGCGTCCACACCGTGTGCACCCAGGTGACGGCCGAGTTCCTGGAGTTCTCGGCGTCGGTCGGCAACGACCTGTCCACCCCGCACCCCGAGTTCGGCTTCGAAGGGCTGCGTCCAGGTGACCAGTGGTGCCTGTGCGCCCCGCGCTGGCAGGAGGCCTTCGAGGCAGGCGTGGCGCCCCCGGTCGTGCTGGCATCGACGCATGCGGCAACCCTGGAATGGGTGCAGCTGGGCGATCTGGTCGCCCACGCCATCTAGTCTCGGCGCCCGGGGACCGGACGAGACGGAGGTTGCACCATGACAGGAACGGACGTCAGCGTCGAGCGCGTCATCAAGGCCCCGGCCGCGTCGATCTTCGCCGTGGTGGCGGACGTGTCACGCCACCCCGAGATCGACGGGTCCGGCACCGTGGTGAAGCCCAAGGACGGCGGGCCCCAGCATCTGACGATGGGCTCGACCTTCGGCATGTCCATGAAGATGGGTATCCCCTACTCCATGTCCAACACGGTGATCGAGTTCGAGCAGGACCGTCGCATCGCCTGGCAGACGGTGCTCGCCGGACCGCTCGGCCGCTTCATCGGCGGCCGCATCTGGCGCTACCAGCTGGAGGACGTCGATGGCGCCACCTTGGTGACCGAGACGTGGGACATCTCCCGGGACAAGCAGGCCTTCTTCCTGAAGCGGGGCAAGGTCGGCGAGCAGACGGCCGGGTCCATGTCCAAGACGCTCGAGCGCCTGGCCCAGATCACCGAGTCGTGAGCCGCCGATGACCGCCGCGATCGACGCCGCCTGGGAGGAGCGCATCCTCCCCGCCCTATGCGAGTACACCCGCATCCCGTGCCTCTCCCCCGCCTACGACCCCGACTGGGCCGAGCGGGGCGCCATCACCGAGGCCGCCGAGCTCCTGCAGGCGTGGGTGCGCGACCAGGACACCGCACTGAAAACCGAGATCATCCAGCTCCCAGGCCGCACGCCGGTCCTTCTCATCGACAACGGTGGCTCGGGCGAGCCCATCGTCGTGTACGGCCACATGGACAAGCAGCCGCCGCTCGGCGAGTGGCGCAGCGGGCTCGGGCCCTACGAGCCCGTCCGCGAGGGCGACCTCCTCTACGGCAGGGGCACCGCCGACGACGGGTACTCGACGTTCGCCGCCGTGACGGGCCTGCTGGCGGCGGGCGGCGGACACGGCCGCGTCCTCATCCTGATCGAGGCGAGTGAGGAGAGCGGGAGCCCCGACCTGCTGGCCCACCTGGAGAACCTCGGGGGGCGCATCGGGACCCCGCGGCTGGTCATCTGCCTCGACTCGGGCGGGCTCAGCTTCGACCGGCTGTGGCTGACGACGTCGCTGCGCGGGAACATCGTCGCCGACGTCCGGGTCGACGTGCTCACCGAGGGCATCCACAGCGGGCAGGGCGGCGGTGTGGTCCCGTCGTCCTTCCGGATCCTGCGCCGCATCCTGTCCGGCATCGAGGACGAGGCGACCGGCCGCATCCTCCTGCCCGAGCTCCTCGGGGCGGGGATCCCCGAGTCGCACCGGGCCAACATCGAGACGTTGGCCGACGAGTTCTCCGTGAGCGCCGTGCCCGCCGTCGAGGGCCTGCACCTGCTCGAGCCGGACCCGGTCGACCGCCTCGTCGCCCGCACCTGGGGAGCCGCCCTGGAGGTCACGGGTGCCGACGGGTTGCCGAAGCCTCGGGACGGCGGCAACGTGCTCCGGCCGTCGACGACGCTCAAGCTGTCACTGCGGCTGCCGCCCGACGTGGACGCCCAGGCGGCGTCCGACGCGCTCATCTCGGCCATCCGCACCGACGAGGGGGCGCACATCACCATCGACCTGGAGGCCGCCGCCCAGGGGTGGGTCGCCCCGCCGCTCGATGCCGGCGTGGCCGCCACGCTGTCGGCCGTCTCCAAGGAGCGCTTCGGGCGCGACTTCGGCTCCATCGGCGAGGGCGGCTCCATCCCGTTCCTGGCCGACCTCCAGAAGGGGTTCCCGGGCACGCAGTTCGTGGCCACCGGGGTCCTGGGCCCGCACTCGAACGCGCACGGGCCCAACGAGTCCCTCCACATCCCGATGGCCAAGGCCGTCACGCACGCCGTCGCGGAGCTGCTCCGGTCGGCGACGTGACCGGCGTCGACGCCCCCCTGGCGGGCAAGGTGGCCCTCGTCACCGGGGGCAGCCGCGGGCTCGGGCGGGCGATCGTGCTCGCCTTCGCGGCTGCCGGCGCAGACGTCGTGATCGCCAGCCGCAAGCTCGAGAACTGCCGGGCGGTGGCCGCCGAGGTCGAGGCCAAGGGCCGGCGCGCCCTGCCCGTGGCGTGCCACGTGGGGCACTGGGACGAGGTCGACGGCCTGGTCGAGCACGCCTACGGGGAGCTCGGCCGGGTCGACGTGCTGGTCAACAACGCCGGCATGTCGCCGCTCTACCCCGATGTCACGGCGGTGAGCGAGGAGCTGTGGGACAAGGTGCTCGGCGTCAACCTGAAAGGCCCGTTCCGCCTCACGGCGCTCGTCGGCACGAGGATGGCGGCCGGCCCATATGGTGGATCCATCATCAACGTCTCGAGCACCGGCTCGCTCCGCCCCGCGCCGCACATGCTCCCCTACGACGCCGCCAAGGCGGGTCTCAACGCACTGACCGAGGGCTTCGCCAAGGCGTTCGGGCCGACCGTCCGGGTGAACTGCATCATGGCGGGGCCGTTCCTGACCGACATCTCGAAGGCCTGGGACCAGTCATCCATAGAGCGCGGCATGCGGCACCACGCGCTGCAGCGGGCCGGCGAGGCCGAGGAGATCGTCGGCGCCGCCCTGTACTTCGCCACCGACGCCTCGTCGTACACGACCGGCGCGATCCTCCGCGTCGACGGCGGCATCCCGTGACCGACACCGCCGACTTCTGGTTCGACCCCCTGTGCCCCTGGGCCTGGATCACCTCGCGATGGATGCTCGAGGTCGAGCAGGTGCGCGACGTGCAGACCAACTGGCACGTCATGTCGCTCGCCATCCTCAATCAAGGCCGCGCGGAGCTCTCGGACGAGTACAAGGAGCGCATGGCCCGCGCCCTGGGTCCGGTGCGGATCTGCATGGCGGCCGAGCAGGCCAAGGGCCCGGACATCCTGCTCCCGCTCTACACGGCGCTCGGCATGCGGCTGCACGTCCAGCGGCGCGGGCGCGACGAGGCTGAGGCCGAGGTGATCGTCGCCGAGGCACTCGAGGAGGTCGGGCTCCCGGCGTCGCTGGCCGAGGCCGCGACGTCGAGCGAGTACGACGAGGCGCTCGCGGCGTCACACCACGCGGGGATGGACCCCGTCGGCACCGACGTGGGCACGCCGGTCATCCACTTCAACGGGAAGGCCATCTTCGGTCCGGTCGTCACCCCGGCCCCCAAGGGCGACGCAGCGGGACGGCTGTGGGACGGCGTGCTCCTCTGCGCCGGGACGGAGGGTTTCTTCGAGCTGAAGCGCACGAGGGACCGGCGGCCGAGCTTCGACTGACGGCGGCCGCGACGAGGCCCCGTTCGGCACGAACCGCTACACCCACTCGTGGAGTCGGCCATCGTCGAGAAGCACGTAGTAGAGCCCGCCGTGCTCCTCGATCTCGATCCTCCGGGGAAAGGACTCCAGCCCGCTGATGCACGGCCCCCCGTCGCGCTCAATGAAGAGCCGGTGGCCCGGTCGCATCGGAGCCTCGCCCGGGGCACTCCGGTACCAGTCGGCCGAATGCCTCGCCCCGGTGTCGTTGCGCGACCGCCCAGAGGTGAAGGCCACCTATGACACCGCGACGGCCGGCGAGCCCACCGGGGCGCTCCGTCGTTGCCGGAGGAGGGATGCGCTCGTCACCAGCATGACGACGATGAAGCCCACATAGGCACCCCAGCCGACCACCAGCCAGCCCTTCCCGTGGTAGCTGCTGAACGTCACGCCGATCCAGACTGCGAGAGCGTTGAACGCGGCGACGACCAGGCTCAGCCATCCGATCCACGGTCGGGCGACCTCGCCTCGCACCATGGCCAAGCCGAGGGCGCAGAGGAACACCGCCGTCATGACCGAGGTGGCGGAGAAGAAGATCGTGTTGAGGTCCCCCAGCATCCGCACGAGGCTGAGATCGGTGAGGCCGCCCGGCTGAGCCTCCATGAAGGCCATCACGGTGGTCGGCAGGGCCGCCAGTGCAGTGGTGACGGCCACGGCGATGCCCGACCCCAGCACGATCGGGGCCAGTGACTCGACGCCGTCCTCCGCTCGACTCAGTACGCGATGCAGGTACCCGGCGAACCACACGAGTACCCCGGCGGCGAAGAAGTCGAAGATCATGCCCGCTTGCAGCGCGGTCCGGTGATCGTGGACCCAGGCCAGCGTCGCCGCCGGAGTGGCGTCGACGCGCGGCTGCTGGGGATAGATGAACCCGGAGAGCACCGCGAGCACCACGAAGGCGAGCCCGCTCAACGCTCCGATCCGCCCGAACGTTCGGTCGTTCATGACGATTCCCCCTTTCGCCCCCGAAAGGACGCCGTCAATATAGGACCGACGTTGCTCCCGTGCCGGGATCGGCGCGTGGACGTCAGGCGGGCCGCTCGGAAGCCTTGCGCCACAGGTCGGTGATCGGCACACCCACCTTGGACAGCAGCACACGAAGGAGCGGCAGCGACAGACCGAGGACGTTGGACGGGACACCGTCGATGCCATCGACGAACGGCCCCCCGTAGCCCTCGATGCTGAACGCGCCGGCGAGCGCCAGCGGCTCGCCGCTGGCGACGTAGGCCCTGACTTCGTCGTCGGTCGGACGGCCGAATCGGATCAACGTGCTCTCGACGTCACACACGCG
>JBEKVF010000106.1:0-7340 GCA_049514295.1 Acidimicrobiales bacterium | reverse complement strand
AGCGCGCCGAGCAGATGCCGTGGGTGATGACCCCGTCGGCCACCTCGCCCGCCACCTCGTTCATCAGCGGGCCCACCGCGGCGAGGAAGACCCGGGGCGGCCCGAACGCGTGCGGCGCCGGCGCGAAGACCGGCGTCATGAGGGTGTGGGTGTAGAACTCGCCCTCGAAGCCCGGGGGCCCGCCCTCGTTCCACGAGGCCCAGATCGTCCGCAGCGCGAGCACGAACTCCCGCATCCGAGCGGCCGGGTGCGACCACGTCGAGCTGAAGCGCTTCTCGATATGCCGCCGCACCTGCGAGCCCATCCCCAGCACGACCCGACCCCCCGAGTACTCCTGCAGCTGGTTGGTCGTGTACGCCAGGCTCATCGGGTTGCGGGCGAAGGCGATGGCCACGCCCGTCCCGAGCAGCACCGACGTCGAGTGCTCGGCCGCCAGCGTGAGCGACAGGAAGGGGTCGTTCGTCGTCTCGGCGGCCCACAGGCAGTCGAGCCCCGCCGCCTCGGCCGCCGTCACCCGGTCGGCCACCCTCGGCAGCTCCGCGCCCAGACCGCTGTCGATCTTCACCGGGCCCCCCGCCCCGACGTCGACGTCGTCTTGATCCGCCGCCGCACCGGTGCCGGCGTGGGTGCCGGCCCCTTCACCGCCGGCGCGTCCACCGACAACGACAGCGGGATCCCGACCTGGACGAAGCGCCCGGCGGCGGGATGCCGGTAGTGGCGCAGGAGCTCACGCGCCACGACCTGCGGGTCGTCGGGAACCGCAGTGGGGTGCACGCTCAGCGCGGCGGGGACGCCCTCGGCCCGCAGCAGCGCCAGCACCTCCTCCGCCGCCGACGACCCGACCGCCTCCGCCACGCCCTCGACCGTCAGCGGACCGGACACGTCGAGCGCCCGCCCCAGCGCCGCCAGCTGAGCGTCCGTCACACAGCACACCGTCACCCATCCGTCCTTGGCTCGATACAGATGCCGTCCCACCGAGGGGCCCCCGAGCCCGTCGCCCTCGCCGACGAGGTCGGGCACCGAGCCGTGCGCCGCCAGCAGCGCCACCTCCTCGGACTGGAACAGGGTGGCCGTCAGCGCCAACGAGGCGTCGACCGTCGTCACGGCGGCGCCCCGGGACCGCCCCAGCAGCGCGAGCACGATCCCGGCCGCCAGCAGCAGCCCGGTCCCGTAGTCGTTGGCCGTGAAGTTGACCGGCACCGGCCGCGACCCGCCGCCCTGGGTCATCTCCATGCCGGTCGCCGCCTGGATCACGTAGTCGAAGGATGGGCGCGACGCGAGCGGGCCGGCCACCCCGAAGCCCTTGGCACGCGCGTAGACGAGGGATGGGTTCACGGCCCGCAGCTCCGCCTCGCCGAGCCCGAGGCGCTCCCAGGCGCCCGCCATCGCGTTCTCGACGACGACGTCGGAGGCCGCCACGACGTCGAGCAGCCGGGCCCGGTCCACCGGCGTCTTGAGGTCGAGGACCAGCCCGCGCTTGGACCGGTTCCCGTCCACGTAGATGTTGGGCAGCACGGGCATGAGCTGGAACCCGCCCTCGCCGCCGGGCGGCTCCACCTTCACGACGTCGGCCCCGAGCTCGGCCAGCAGGCGCGCCGCCAGGGGACCGGCCCAGAAGCTGGAGAGGTCGACGATACGGTGGCCGCCGAGCGCGCCCTGCTCCCCGCCGTGCCGGCGGCCGGGCCGCTGCTCGCCGGACCCGGATCCGATCCGCACCGGCGGTCCCACCAACGGCACCCGCCCCAGCGCGGGATCGTCGGTCTCGACCACCAGCCCTTCGACGGAGGCCTGTTCGTGGGCGAGCCACTCGGCCAGGGTGTTGCACTTGGCGACCGCGGCCGGCTGCTCGAGCAGCGCGGCCTCCCACTCGTCGGCCGTCCTGCCGGCGAATCCGTCGATCACCCGTTGGAGCATTGCCCGGTTCCACTCCTTGTCCGAGAGCTTCGAGAGCCCTTCGGGTGTCGAGTAGTCGAGCCCGCCGTGGTCGATGCGGAGCAGCCGGCACAGCTCACGCCAGCGCTCCGTCCCGCTCAGGTTGACCATGACGGCGCGGCCGTCGGCCGTGTCGAAGACGCGCAGGATGGGCGACTTGGTCTGGCGCACAATCCGGGGCCGCCGCCCCTCGCGGTGGAAGATCGGCGCCGCGTTGAGGAACAGCAGGCCGTCGAGCAGCGAGGTCTCGACGTGCTGCCCGTAGCCGGTCGAGGCGCGCTTGACCAGCGCGGCGCCGGCGCCGAGGACCGCCAGCAGCGCGGCGGCCACGCTCGCCACGGGGAAGGGGAGCCACATCGGGTCGTCCCCCGTGAAGAGACCCTGTTGCGCGCCGGCCCGGGCGTGCACGAGCGGCTCCCACCCCGGCTCGTCCCTGGCGGGACCCGTGCTGCCCCATGCACTGATCGAACACGTGACCAGCTTCGGTCGCCCGGTGCGCACAGTGGCCGGGGCGAGGCCAAGTTGGTCGAGCGCGCCCGGCCGCAGGTTCTCGACCAGCAGGTCGGCCTCGTCGAGCAGGCCGAGCACCTCGTCCCGGCCCTCGTCCGTGCGCAGGTCGAGTTCGATCGATTGCTTGCCCCGGTTCCAGGCGGCGAAGCGGGCCGGGTCGGAGCGCAGCGGGTCACCGCCCGGTCGCTCGATCTTCGTCACCTGCGCCCCCAGGTCGGCGAAGATCGTCGCGGCGAGCGGCGCGGCCACGTACTGGCCGATCTCCACGACCCGCAACCCCTGGAGCACGCGCTCAGTGGCCATACAGGTCGCCCGGCATGAGGTCTCCTTCTTCGTCCCGCGGCAGGCCGAGGACCCGTTCCGCGATGACGTTGCGCACGATCTCGTTGGTGCCACCTCCGATGGAGGCCGACTGCGAGCTCAGCAGCTGGTTGGACCAGCGACCGCCCTCCGGGTCGGTTGCGAGCCAGGCGGTGCTGTGCATTCCCGCGACGTCGACCGCGACCAGCGCGGACTCCTGTACCAGTTGCGCCATGGCCAGCTTGAGGACGGACGCCGCCGCGCCGTCGCCGGCGCGCGCCTTCGCCTGCAGGTAGCCCGTGAGGTGACGCAGCACCATCTGGCGGATGCGCAGCTGGACCAGGCGGTCACGCAGCTCGGGACGGGCCGAGACGCCGCGCCGCTTCGCCTCGGCCGCCAGCGCGGCGAAGCCGCCCTTGCCGCCGCCGCCGCCCGAGCCCAGGCCGCCCAGGGCCTGGCGCTCGAAGGCCAGCATGGTGCGGGCGACCCTCCAGCCGTCGTGCACGTCGCCCAGGACGTTGGCCACCGGCACGCGCACGCCGTCGAGGAAGACTTCATTGAAGTGGGCATCGCCCGTGATCTGGCGCAGCGGCCGCACCGTGATGCCCGGCGCGTGCATGTCGACGATGAGCATGGTGATGCCCTCGCGCTTGGGGCGCGCCGGATCGGTGCGGGTCAGGCAGGCGGCGTAGTCGCTGTGCTGGGCGCCGGAGGTCCAGACCTTCTGCCCATCGAGCACGAACTCGTCGCCGTCGAGGCGGGCGCGGGTCTGCACGCTGGAGAGGTCCGAGCCCGCGCCGGGCTCGCTGAACAGCTCGCACCAAATGTGCTCGCCCCGCAGCAGGGGCGGGATCAGCGCCCGCTTCTGCTCCTCGCTGGCGTGCACCAGCAGCGTGGGGCCGCACATGCCGAGCCCGATCTCGAGTGCGCGGGGCGGGACCTGGAAGCCCTTGGCCTCGCGGTCGAAGATGCGCTGAAACCTGCCGGGGAGGCCACGCCCGCCGTACTCGGTGGGCCACGTGATGCCGGCCAGGCCGGCCTCGGCCCGCGCGCGCTGGAAGGCGACGGCGCGCGTCACCCCCGTCCCCCCGGTCTCGACCGCCGCCCCCTTCGGCGGCAGCGTGGCCCGTAGGAAGCCGAGCACCTCGGCGCGGAAGTCCTCCTCGTCGTCGGTCACGCCTGGACCACCGCCACCGGGCGTGGCACGCCCACCGACAGCAGCCCGCCGAAGACCATGTCCTTCATCACCCGCGCCAGCTGTTCCTCGTCCGCTCCGTTGAGCGAGGTGATGGAGCGCAGCATCCCGTCGACCATGGTGACGGCGGCCCGCGCCTCCTCGTCGCTCAGGCCAGGCCGGACCTCGCAGAGCAGGTGCACCCACTCGGCCATGCGCACCCGCTCGATGCGGGCCACCCGCCGACGGGCGTCGTCGTCGAGCGAGCGGTACTCCTTGACGAAGACGTCGCGCAGGTTGCCGTTCTTCAGCTGCAGCACGATGGCGGCGTCAATGAGGCGCTCGAGGGTGACCATCGGCGGCGTGTCCTCGTTGAGCACGTCGTCCACCGTCTCGCGCCAGGTGACGGACGCCTCCTCGATCAGGATCGACAGCAGCTCGCCCTTGCTCTTGAAGTAGCGGTAGATGGCCGGCCCGCTCACGCCGGCGGCGGCGCCGATGTCGCCCAGGCTCGTCTCACGGAAGCCGCGGGTGCGGAACAGCTCGGTGGCGGCCGCCATGATCGCCACCCGTGTCCGCTCCCCCTTGGTCCGCCGCCCGGCACCGGTCTGGCGGGAGGGCGGCGTGGTACTCATACGCGCTCGAATGTTAGCCATCCGTCACAAAAGGAGCCCCGATCACGTTGACTCAGGGCTGGTGGCATGCTTAGATTTTAATGCTCATTAACAAAAGTGCAAGGGGGACGCCCGTGGAGTTCGGCATATTCATGGAGCTGTCGGTGCCCCGCCCCTGGACGGCGGACTCCGAGCGGCAGGTCTACGAGAACGCCCTCGAGCAGGTGCGCCTGGCCGACGAGCTCGGCTTCGACTACGTGTGGGCCGTCGAGCACCACTTCCTCGAGGAGTACTCGCACTGCTCGGGGCCGGACATCTTCCTCTCCGCCTGCGCGGCGCAGACCAGCCGGATCCGGGTCGGGCACGGGATCATCCCGTGCGTGCCGCAGTACCAGAGCCCCATCCGGGTGGCCGAGCGCGCCGCGGTGCTCGACATCATCTCGGGCGGGCGCCTGGAGTTGGGGACCGGCCGCTCCGCCACGTGGCCCGAGCTGAGCGGCTTCGGTGCCGACCCCGACGAGACCAAGAAGACGTGGGACGAGTTCGTGCGGGTCATCCCCAAGATGTGGATGCAGGAGCGCTTCTCCTGGGACGGCCGCATGTTCTCCATGCCCGACCGGGCCATCCTGCCCAAGCCCCTGCAGAAGCCCCACCCGCCGATGTGGGTGGCGGTGACCTCGCCCGGGACCGAGGTCGACGCGGCGGACCGGGGCCTCGGCTGCCTGGGATTGTCGCCGGGCGGGTTCGCCGACTCGGAGAAGAAGGTCCAGAACTACCGCAAGCGGATTCAGGTCTGCGATCCCGTCGGCGCCTTCGTCAACGACAAGGTGCTCACGGTCAACTTCCTGTCCTGCAACGAGGACGGCGACCTGGGCCGGCGCAGCGGGCTCAAGGTGGCCTCCATGTTCAGCTACATGGCGGCGCAGCTGCTGTCGGCCAAGGAAGTCCTGCCCACGCACTCCTACCCCTCCGAGGGCCTGCTCCCCGCCTTGCGCCGCGAGTCGGGCAGCCCCGGCGACGCCGCCAAGTCGTTCAAGGGCGTGACCATGGGGACCCCGGACGACGTGGCCGACGCCATCACGGCCTGGGAGAACGTCGGGTTCGACGGCATCAACTTCATCCACCAGTTCATGGAGGTCCTCCCGCAGCAGTACGTACTCGACAGCATGCGGCTCTTCGCCGAGGAGGTCATGCCCCGCTTCAGGACGGGGGCGGGGGCGGGGACGGCGGCCCGACCGGTCGCGGCGGGGGTGGCCTGATGCCTCTCGCCGGCTCCCTCGACATCCGCCCGCTCGTCGACGGCGCTCCCGAGGTCGTCCTGGACGAGCGCGAGCTCAAGGTCGACGACGTCGACATCCTCCAGGTGCTCTACGAGGTCCGGGTGGCCGACCGCGAGGCGCTGGTCCCCCCGGCTCTCAACCCGACCATCCCGCCGGTGATCAGCTTCCTCGTCTACCGGGCGAAGGAGAGCGCCTTCGGCCCCTTCGCCCTGGCCCAGCTGCGCCTGACCGCCCGCTCCGGTGTCCGCCCCAGGGCCTACCTGATCTCCGCGCGCTGCGACAATCCCGCGCTGGCCGAGGTGCTGGCCGGCTCGTGGGGGTTCCGGATCGCGCCGGGGGAGATCAGCCTGCGCCGCTTCCACGACCGGGTGGACTGCACGGTGCGTGAGGACGGCCGGTCCATCCTCCAGGTGTCGCTCGTCGACCCCGTGCCGGTGACGGGGCACGACGTCCAGTACCCGCCGGGGATGCATCTGGCCCGGGTGACCCGGGACGGGGTCCTCAAGCCGCGCATCGTGCAGGTCGACTCCGAGTACGTGTTCCGCCGGGCCGACCGCGGCCGGCCGGAGCTGTCCCACTTCGACCTCGAGGCGTGGGGCGACGCCCGGCTCGTGCCCGACATCCCCGTCTCGGCCAGCTTCGCGGCGTGCGACATGACCATCGCCAACGTGCGCTACATCTGCAATCCCGACATCCCCGCCTCCGAAGGGACGGAGAAGGTCAGCGACGCGTGAGGGTGAGCCCGGCGGCCGGCCGTTCCCTATCCTGAGCCCGATGCCTGCGGACGCGACCGACGAGGGGCTGCACCCGGCGGGTGACGACCCCGACTGGCAGGAGAGCGCCTACCTGGCCTGGCGCGACCCGGTCAGCGGCCTGGGTGGGAACCACCGCATCGGCAACGAGCTGAACCGCGGGACCGCCAACCTGTGGTGCGGCGTCTACCACGAGCGGGGGACCCGCTTCCGCTGCAACGGCGAGGCGCTGCCGCTGGCCCGCCTCGACGAGGAGGGCCTTGCCGCCGGTCCACAGCGTCTCCTCTTCGACGGCGAGCGGCTGCGCTTCGTGCTCGACGCTGACGGCTGCCGCGTGGAGCTCGAGATCACCGACGAGGGGTCACGGTCCTTCGCCAACGCGCAGACGTTCACCGGGACGGCCGGGACGGCGGGCACCATCTTCTCCAACAACTTTCACGTCTTCTGCCGGGTCCGGGGCACGGTGGAGCTCGACGGGACGAAGGCGGAGGTGGACGCCCCGGCCTGGCGGGACCATTCGTGGGGCGTGCGCCGCTGGGACAGCTTCGTCTCGAGCCGGAGCTTCGGCGGCACCCACTGCGAGGGCGAGGGGGCGCTCCAGTTCCGCTTCGCGTCCATGGTCGGCGTCAACGGCAGCTTCTTCCGGATCGGCTCGCTCTCCCGTGGTGGGGAGCCGGTCCCCGTCGCCGGCGCCGAGATGCTGGTGCACGTCGACGACGACTCCGTGCGCTGCCCCTCCGCCGAGGTCCGCTACCGGCTGGAGGGGGGCGGGACGACG
>JBEKVF010000105.1:0-7353 GCA_049514295.1 Acidimicrobiales bacterium | reverse complement strand
CAAGGTCCCACGGTGGGCCTTCGAGAAACTGCCCGGGGCCGACGGGCGCCTCGGCACCCGCATGCAGTCGGTGGGTGAGGTCATGGCGATCGGCCGGACCTTCTGCGAGTCGCTCCAGAAGGCGCTCCGGTCGCTGGAGCAGGGCAGGGCGGGCCTCAACGCCGACCCGGCCGAGGCTGAGCTCGAGGCGCTGCCCGTCGCGGACGTCCTGGATCGGATCGCGGTCGCCACCCCGGACCGGGTCTACGAGGTCGAGTCGGCGCTGCGCCGCGGTGCGGGCGTCGACGAGGTGGTGGCCCGCACCGGCATCGACCCGTGGTTCGTCCGCCAGCTCGAGCGTGTCGCCACCGAGCGGTCCCGGATTGCCGCGGCACCCTCGCTCGGGCGGGCCGACTTCCGCCGGGCCAAGCGGCTCGGGTTCTCGGACGCCCAGCTGGCCTACCTGCGCGGATCGACCGAGGCCGACATGCGGGCGGCACGGCTGGCGCACGGCGTGCGGGCGACCTTCAAGACGGTCGACACCTGCGCAGCCGAGTTCGAGGCCTTCACGCCCTACCACTACGCCACCTACGAGGAGGAGGACGAGGTGCGCTCCTCCGAGCGCGCTCGCGTCATCATCCTGGGCTCGGGCCCGAACCGCATCGGCCAGGGGATCGAGTTCGACTACTGCTGCGTGCACGCGTCCATGTCGCTGCGCGCCGCCGGCTTCGAGACGGTGATGGTCAACTGCAACCCCGAGACCGTGTCGACCGACTACGACACCTCGGACCGTCTCTACTTCGAGCCGCTGACCGTCGAGGACGTGGCCAATGTGCTCGACGCCGAACTGGCGGCGGGAGGCAGGGTCGCCGGCGTCATCGTGTCGCTCGGAGGGCAGACGCCCCTGAAGCTGGCCGGCTCACTCCCGCCCGGGCTCGTGCTCGGGACGAGCCCGGCGTCCATCGACCTCGCCGAGGACCGCGAGCGCTGGAACGCGCTGTGCCACGAACTGGGCATCCCCCAGCCGGCCGGCGGGACCGCCACCAGCACCGTCGAGGCGCTGTCCGTCGCCGGGAGAGTCGGCTACCCGGTGCTGCTGCGCCCGAGTTACGTGCTGGGCGGCCGGGCCATGGAGATCGTCTACGACGACGACGGGGTGCGGCGCGTGATGCAGGCGATGACCACGGGCGCGCTGGCCCGGGAGGGCGGGGTCACCGCCGAGCGCCCCGTGCTGGTGGACCGCTTCCTCGAGGACGCCGTCGAGGTCGACGTCGACGCGGTGCGCGACGGTAGCGGCGAGATCCTGATCGCGGGCGTCATGGAGCACGTCGAAGAGGCCGGCGTGCACTCGGGTGACTCCGCCTGCGCGCTGCCGCCGCAGTCGTTGCGCGACGACGTCCTCGAGGCGCTCGAGCGCCACACCCGCTCGCTGGCGGACGCACTGGAGGTGTGCGGCCTCATCAACGTCCAGTACGCGGTGAAGGACGGGCAGGTCTACGTGCTCGAGGCCAACCCGAGGGCCAGCCGGACCGTGCCGTTCGTGGCCAAGGCGACGGGTGTGCCCCTGGCGATGGTTGCCTCTCGCGTCATGGTCGGCCAGACGCTGGCCGAGCTGCGCGTGGAGGGACTGCTGCCTGCCGACGCGGTGGGCCGGATACCCGTGCTCGACCACGTGAGCGTGAAGGAAGCCGTGCTCCCGTTCGACCGCTTCCCGGGGGTCGACACGCTGCTCGGGCCCGAGATGCGCTCGACCGGTGAGGTCATGGGCGTCGACATCACCTTCGGCCTCGCGTTCGCCAAGAGCCAGATGGCGGCCGGCACCCGCCTGCCCGACTCGGGCACCGTCTTCCTCTCGCTGGCCGACCGGGACAAGCCGGCCGGCCTCGAGGTCGCACGGTCCTTCAGCGCACTGGGCTTCTCCATTGCGGCCACGATGGGGACGGCCGGCTACCTGCGCTCCGAGGGCGTGGCCGTCGACACGCTGGTGGCCAAGGTGGGGGAGGAGGGCGTGGCCTCCGACGCCGTCGACCTGATCGCTCAGGGCAAGGTGCAGCTCGTGGTGAACACGCCACGCGGCCTCGGGCCGCGGGCGGACGGGCAGCACATCCGGACCGCAGCGGTGGCCTACAAGGTGCCCTGTCTGACGACTCTCGCGGCGGCGCGGGCGGCCGCGGCGGGCATTGCCGACGTCCGCTTGCACCCGCTCGTGGTGCGGCCGCTGCAGGACCTGCACCCCGTCCCCGGATGGACGGCGCGGTGAGCGCGCGGGCGCACGGTGCGGCGGCGCTCGCCACACGCGTGGGCGGCGTCGAGCTGGACAACCCGATCATGACCGCCTCGGGGACGTCGGGGCACGGGGCCGAGTTGGCGGAGTACGGGGCGTTGGACGGCCTCGGCGCGGTCGTCGTCAAGTCGCTGTCCGTCGAGCCGTGGCCCGGCAACCCGGCGCCGCGGGTGCACGAGGTCGGCGCGGGCATGCTCAACAGCGTCGGGCTGCAGGGTCCGGGGCTGCCGGCCTGGTTGGCCGACGACCTCCCGGCGCTGCGCGCCTCGGGGGCGCGGGTCGTGGTCAGCATCTGGGGTCGCACCGTGTCGGACTACGCCAGGGCGGCGGAGCTCGTGGCGGCGGCGGCGGCGGCCTCGGTCACCGACGTTGACGCGGGCGCGTGCATCGTGGCGCTCGAGGTCAACGTGAGCTGCCCCAACGTCGAGGACCGCTCACGCATGTTCGCCCACTCGGCGGACGCGACGTCCAGGGTCATGGCGGCCACCGCCTGCGGCCTACCCCGGTGGGCCAAGCTCAGCCCCAACGTGCCCGACGTGGTGGAGATCGCGTCCGGTGCCCTCGAGGGGGGTGCCGACGGGTTGACGCTGGTCAACACCCTGCTGGGCCTGGCCCTCGACACCGAATCGGCCCGGCCCGTCCTGGGCGCGGGTGGCGGCGGGCTCTCGGGGGGCGCGGTGCACCCGGTCGCGGTGCGGGCCGTGTGGGAGTGCCGCGCCGCCTTCCCCGCGGTGCCCATCGTGGGGGTGGGCGGGGTGATGACGGGCCGCGACGCGGTGGAGCTGCTGCAGGCCGGCGCGGACGCCGTCCAGGTCGGCACCGCGACCTTCCGGGACCCGAGGGCGCCCTGGAAGGTGCTCCGCCAACTGGCGCGCTGGTGCGACGCCCATGGCACGACGGTCGACGCGATCCGGGCGCAGGCGCGCCGGCGCGCCGGCGCAGACGCCGACGCCGACGACGGCGACGGCGTGGCGGCGGAGGTCGCAGCCGGCTCCGTGCAATTGCTCAAGGAGGGAGGCCGAGATGGCTGACAGCTTCGGTGACCGGGTGGCCGCGGCGGTGCGCTCGCACGGGCCGCTCTGTGCGGGGATCGACCCCTCGGGCGCGCTGCTGGCGTCGTGGGGCCTCAGCGACGACGCCAAGGGCCTGCGCGCCTTCGGCCGGGCGTGCGTCGAGGGGTTTGCGGGGACGGTGGGCGTGATCAAGCCGCAGGTCGCCTTCTTCGAACGGCACGGGTCGGCGGGCATGGCCGAGTTGGAGCGCCTCATCGCCGAGGCGACCGCAGCGGGACTGATCGTGATCGCCGACGCCAAGCGGGGCGACATCGACTCCACGGCGGAGGCGTACGCGGATGCGTGGCTCGGCGACGCAAGCCCGCTTGCGGCCGACGCCGTGACGGCCCATCCGTATCTCGGCCTCGGAGCGCTGGCACCGCTCTTCCGGCTGGCGGCCGCCAACGGCCGGGGTGTCCTCGTCGTCGTGCGCAGCTCCAACCCGGAGGGTCGTGGCCTGCAACAGGCCGTGACGTCCGAGGGGACCGGCGTGGAGGACATGTTGCTCGGGGAGATCGCCGCGCTGAACGGCTCCCCCGACGTCCCGCCCGGAACGGTGGGAGCGGTGATCGGGGCGACGCTCATGCCCTCGGAATTTCCGTTATCCCAGCTCGGAGGGGTAATTCTGGCTCCGGGGCTCGGCGCCCAGGGCGCCGGGCCGGCCGATGTGGCCGAGCGGTTCGCCGGATGCCGGCCCGGCAGCGTGCTGCCCAGCAGCTCTCGCGGGCTGCTCATCAGCGGACCCGATCCGGACGACCTGAGGCAAAACGCGGCGTCGCTCACACGCGAGCTGGCGGCCTCAATGGGCTGAGTAGGGAAAATGAGTGTGAAAGTCCCTGGCCGAGGCGCTATGGTCTCGCCATGCCGCAACCTCCCGCACTCACTCCCGAGCAGCGCACCGCTGCCCTCGAAAAGGCTGCCAGGGTTCGCCGCGAGCGGGCCGAGGTCAAGGACAGGCTCAAGATGGGCAACCTGACCCTGGCGCAACTCCTCACCGAGGCCGACTCCAACGAGACCATGGGCAAAATGAAGGTGGTCTCGGTGCTCGAGTCCCTGCCCGGTCTGGGCAAGGTCAAGGCACGGCGCCTGATGGAGACCGTCGGCATCAGCGACAGCCGCCGGCTCCAGGGGCTCGGTGCCAAGCAGCGCGAGGCGCTGCTCAAAGAGACTGCGCGCTGAACCGCACATTTTCGTGCTCATCGGCCCCGGAGGGGCCGGTAAGGGCACGCTTGCGGCCGAGCTCGTCGCGCAGGACCCGACCATCTGGCTGAGCCGGAGCTGGACGACCAGAGCGTCCCGCCCGGGCGAGCGCGAGCGGGGCGCCTACGTCTTCGTCGACCGCGGGACGTTCGAGGAGGCCGTGGCCCAGGGCCGGTTCTTCGAGTGGGCCGAGTTCCTCGACCACCTGATGGGTACGCCCGTCCCGGACCCGCCGCACGGGTCCGACGTGCTGCTCGAGATCGACGTGCAGGGTGCCGAGCAGGTCCTGGCCCAGAGGCCCGACGCCACCGTGATCTTGCTGCTCCCCCCGTCGCCCGAGGTGCAGGCCGAGCGCCTGGCGGCACGGGGTGACGATGACGAGCACATCCGCCGGCGGGTCGAGCTGGGGCGCTCGGAGGTGCAGCGGGGCGCCAAAATCGCAGCTCATACGGTGGTCAACGACGACCTGCGGCGGACCCTGGCCGAGCTGACGGCTATAATCGAACGGACCCGAGCGGCTGCCCCCGGCGCCGCGAGACCGGAGGAACCCTGATGGCCCAAGGCCGCCACACGCTCATGGACCCACCCATCGAGGAGCTGCTGGACAAGGTGGACTCGAAGTTCACCCTGGTCGCGCTGGGCTCCGCCCGCGCCCGGCAGGTCAACTCGTACTACAACAGCCTGGGCGAGGGCCTCGGCAAGGTGGTGCCGCCCCAGGTGGCGTCGGTGTCGGGCAAGCCCGTCTCCATCGCCTTCGAGGAGATCGCCGCCGGCAAGGCGACCTACACCCGGCCGGACCCCGAAGAGGAGGCCGCCCTGGCCGCGGCCATCGCTGACGCCGCCGAGGCTGGCCTGCTCGCCGCCGGCGAGGCCGGCGAGGGCGCGGAAGTGGAAGTGGAAGTGATCGAAGTGCTCGACGTCGGGGGCGAGGACCCGACCGCGAGCTAGGCGCTGGGCGAGAGGCACGGCGGACACCGCCGATGGCCGGACATCCGGGCACCGAGGAGCCACCCGTGAACGCCGAGCACACCCTGCGGCGGCCGCGCGTCGTCCTGGGTGTCTGCGGAGGGATCGCCGCCTACAAGGCCGTCGAGGTATGCCGCCGGCTGGTCGACGCGGGCGTGCACGTGACGCCCATCCTGACCGAGGACGCGACACGGTTCGTCGGCGAGGTGACCTTCTCCGCATTGGCCTCCGAGCCTGTGCAGCGCTCGCTGTGGGACGAGTCATCGCCCATTCCCCACACCAAGCTCGGCCAGGGCGCGGACCTCGTCGTCGTGGTGCCGGCCACAGCGCACACGATCGCCCGGTACGCCGCCGGCCTCTCCGACGATCTCCTGACGGCCACGCTGCTGGCGACCCGGGCGCCGGTAATCGTGTGCCCGGCCATGCACACCGAGATGTGGGAGCACGCGTCGGTGCGCGACAACCTGGCCACGCTGGAGCGCCGTGGTGTCGACATCGTCCCGCCCGAGAGCGGGAGGCTGGCGGGGGGAGACTCGGGCGAAGGCAGGCTGGCCGACCCGGGTGTCATCGTCGACCGGGTGCTGGAGCGGCTCGGCCGGGCGGGACGCCGCGACCTGCTCGGCGCGAGGGTCGTCGTGAGCGCCGGGGGTACGCGCGAGGCTCTCGATCCCGTTCGCTTCATCACCAACCGCTCGTCTGGCAAGCAGGGCCACGCCATCGCCGTTGCCGCGGCGCGGCGCGGCGCCGAGGTCACGCTCGTCACGTCGTCGCCGCTCGTGCTCCCGCCCGACGTCGCGTCGGCGGTGACGAGGATGGACGTGGAGTCGGCGGCCGACATGGAGCATGCGGTGGGCGCGTCGGCCGAGGGCGCCGACGTCGTGGTGATGGCCGCCGCGGTGGCGGATTTCAGGCCCAAGAGGCCGGCAGGCACGAAGCTTTCCAAGGAAGAAGGGATCCCCGAGCTGGTCCTCGAGCCGACGCCCGACATCCTGGCCGGCCTGGCCGCCCGCCGCGCTCCGGGCCAAGTGCTCGTTGGGTTCGCGGCCGAGACCCACGACGCGCTCGACCGGGGCAGGCGAAAGCTCGCGCGCAAGGGGGTGGACCTGCTGGTCGTGAACGATGTGAGCGCACCCGGTGCGGGGTTCGACCACGACACGAATGCCGTCGTGATCCTCGGAGCGGACGGGAGCACCACCGAAATCCCACTGACCTCCAAGGATGCAGTGGCAAATGCCGTATTGGATAGGGTGATCGTCCACCACAACGAGAAGCGGAGCACGACGTGAGAACCACCTTCACCTCGGAATCGGTCACCGAGGGGCACCCGGACAAAATGGCGGACCAGATCTCGGATGCCGTCCTCGACGCCATCCTCGCGGGTGATCCCTCGAGTCGTGTCGCCTGCGAGACGCTGCTGACCACCGGCCTCGTCGTGGTGGCGGGCGAGGTGACCACGTCCACCTACGTCGACATCCCGGCGCTCGTGCGCGAGACGGTGTGCGACATCGGGTACGACAACGACGCGTACGGCTTCAACGGCAAGACCTGCGGCGTGCTCGTGTCACTCGACGCGCAGTCGCCTGACATCGCGCAGGGCGTGGACGCGGCGTTCGAGCTGCGCACCGGCAAGGGCGGCGAGGACGTGCTCAACGCCCAGGGCGCCGGCGACCAGGGGATGATGTTCGGCTACGCCTGCGACGAGACGCCGGACCTCATGCCGCTGCCGATCTGGCTTGCCCACCGCCTCTCGGAGCGATTGGCGCAGGTGCGGCGGGCGGCCGCCGTGCCATACCTGCGGCCCGACGGCAAGACCCAGGTCTCGGTCGTCTACGAAGACGGTCGCCCGGTGCGCATCGACACCGTCCTGATCTC
>JBEKVF010000104.1:0-7356 GCA_049514295.1 Acidimicrobiales bacterium | reverse complement strand
AGGAACGCCACCCCCTCGGTCACGGAACCAGCCATGTACGAGAAGCGCGCGACACCTCCGGGTGAGAGGGCCCACTGGAGCGAGTCCCCGGTCTCGCCCGTCTCGGCCTTGCTCGACGGGAGCGTGCAGACGGTCTGGGTCACGAACCGGCCGTCGGACAGGCGCAGGTGGGACCCGAGGCTTCCGCTGGTGCCCGCCAGAAAGCTCGCCGTGGGGTCACCCTCGTCCCAACCCACCAAGACCGCCTCCGGGGCGCCCTGGTACAACGCGTTCGCCGGGTCCCACACGACGTCGAAGGGCTCAAAGCGGTACGAGACAGGGCATCCGTTCCCGCTGAAGGCGCACGTAGGGACGGGTGATCCCCCGATCATGGTCGTCGGGGAGCTCGTTCGGCTCGTCCCCGATCCATTGCTCGGCTCTGACCATGTGAAGAACGGGGACGACCCCAAGAGGGAGTCGTAGAAGCGGATGGTGTCCCTGCTGACGACCGATCTGACGACGACGGTCGTCGGAAAGGAATTCTGCTTCAACTCCACCAGCTTGGCCGCTCGTTTGCAGACGCCGGGAGTGCTCGGGAACCCCGAGCATGACACCGGCAGCTCGGGGTGAGAGCCGAGGAGCACGAAGGCCTCCGGCTGAGCGACCCACCGGCCCTGAGCGATCTTCTCAATCACCACGATGTTCTGGATCCAGAACGGCGGCGCCGTGATGGGAGACGTGCCGTTCCCACCGGATTCTGCCTCGACGAAGGAATTCTGCTGGAGATCGAAGCACTGGTCGGAAGACACCCGCAGCCGGACGGTGCAGAGACTCGCGGAGAGGTCGGGAGCGGTGTGGAGGGTCAATGAGCTCATCACCTCGACCATCGGGGAAGGAGTCACTGGCGGTGAGGCGGATGAATAGGGGCCGATCAGGTCGGATGCGTTCTCGGCCGCAACCTCGAAGCGATACGTCACACGGTCGCTGAGGTAGTTGAGGGTGAGCGTGGTCGCGGTGGAGAGATCCCCGAACGTCCAGTACGGCTCGTTGCCGCGCAGTGCCAAGACGATGTAGCTCCTCACCTGGGCGCTTCCGGCATCGCGCGGCGGGACCCAGCTCACGACCACCTGATGGTCCGTGGCCCTCGCCACCACGTGGGTGGGAGCCGAGGGTGCCCCGTGGTTGACACGGCTCGCGGAGGACGTCGACCGGTTCGCAGCAGCCGTTGGGCCGCAGGTAGCCAGTACCTGCACCGCGATGGCCACGCCCAGCACCGCTGCGAGGGCTGTCGCGCGCGCCCGACTTCGTCGTCGCGTCACCGTCCGGATCTGGTGCCACGAGCGACCACCGTGCGCCGCCCGCTCAAGTCCGGGCTAGTCGACCGTCCAGCTGGAGCCCGAGCGCAGCAGCGCCGCCACGTCGCCGAGCCCGCGCTTGGCCTGGGCATCGGTGATCTGCTCGGACATCTGCGCCCCGTACTCGGGGCGCTCCACGGCACGGAACACCCCGATGGGTGTCGGCTCGTAGGGGCCGTGAGCCAGGCGGGACAGGGCGAAGGCCAGGCCCGGGTCGTGGCGCGCCTCGTCGTGGACCAGCAGGGCGTCGAGCCCGACGTCGGCGACCGAGACGATCTCCAGGCTGCCGTCCGCCCGCTGGATCACGCCGCGCTCGGAGCCCTCGGCCCCGAAGACGATCGGCTTGCCGTGCTGGAGCGGGATGAGCATGTCCGCCCGGACGTCGCGGCCGGTGATCTTCTCGAAGGCCCCGTCGTTGAACACGTTGCAGTTCTGCAGGACCTCGACGAAGGCGGCGCCGTTGTGCTGATGGGCCCGGCGGAACGTCTCCTGCATGTGGGCCCGGTCCATGTCGTGCGTCCGGGCCACGAACGTCGCCTCGGCGCCGAGCGCGAGGGACACCGGGTTGAACGGCGTGTCGACCGAGCCGAAGGGCGTCGACTTGGTGACCTTGGCCACCTCGGAGGTCGGTGAGTACTGACCCTTGGTCAGCCCGTAAATCTGGTTGTTGAACATCAGGATGTTCACCCGCACGTTGCGGCGCAATGCGTGGATGAGGTGGTTGCCACCGATGGACAGCGCGTCGCCGTCGCCCGAGATCACCCAGACGTCGAGATCGGGGCGCGTCGTGGCGAGCCCGGTGGCGATGGCGGGGGCCCGACCATGGATCGAGTGCATGCCGTAGGTGTTCATGTAGTACGGGAACCGCGCCGCGCAGCCGATGCCCGAGAGGAACACCGTGTTCTCACGGCGCACGCCGAGCTCGGGCATGAGCATCTGGACGGCGGCCAGGATGGAGTAGTCGCCGCAGCCGGGGCACCAGCGCACCTCCTGGTCGCTGCTCCAGTCCTTGCGGGTGGTGACGGGGACTGCGGTGGCGGTGGCGCCGTTGGACTCGCTCATGACTTCCCTCCGAGCAGCGCGGTGATGGCCGCCTCGATCTCTCCGACGCGGAACGGCACGCCCTGCATCTTGGACATGGTCTGTGCATCGACCAGGTACTCGGCCCGCAGGATGCGGCTCAACTGGCCGAGGTTCATCTCGGGCACGAGCACCTGCGTGTAGCGGTTCAGCACCTCGCCCAGATTGGCCGGCAGCGGGTTGAGGTGGCGCAGGTGGACGTGGGCCGCCTTCATGCCGCGGGCACGCACCCGCTTCACGCCGGCGGCCACGGCGGCGTACGTCGAGCCCCAGCTGACGAGGAGCAACTGCGCGTCGCCGGTCTCGTCGTTCACCTCCACGGGGGGGATGTCGGCGGCGATCCCGGCGATCTTGTCCTGGCGCAGATGGACCATGCGCTCGTGGTTGACGCCCTCGTAGGACACGTTGCCGCTGCCGTCGGCCTTCTCCAGGCCGCCGATGCGATGCTCGAGCCCGGGCAGTCCGGGTGGGGCCCAGGGGCGGGCCAGCGTCTCGGGGTCGCGGATGTAGGGCCAGAAGGCGGGGTTCCCGTCGTCGTCGACGCGGTTCGGCTCGGCCGCGAAGCCCGGCTCAATGGGCTCGAAGGTGTCGAGGTCGGGCAGGCGCCACGGCTCGGCCCCGTTGGCCAGGTACCCGTCGGAGAGGAGGATCACGGGCGTCCGGTACTTCACCGCCAGCCGGGTCGCCTCGATCGCGGCGGCAAAGCAGTCACTCGGCGTCTTGGGCGCCAGGATCGGCAGTGGCGCCTCGCCGTGGCGGCCGTACATGGCGTGGAGGAGGTCGGCCTGCTCCGTCTTGGTCGGCAGCCCCGTCGAGGGACCCCCGCGCTGGACGTCCACGATGACGAGGGGCAGCTCGAGGCTGATGGCCAGTCCGATGGCCTCGGACTTGAGGTCGAGGCCCGGGCCGCTGGTCGTCGTCACCCCGATGGCGCCCCCGAACGACGCGCCCAGGGCGGCGCCGATGCCGGCGATCTCGTCCTCCGCCTGGAAGGTGCGGATCCCGAACTCCTTGCGGCGGCTGAGCTCGTGCAATATGTCCGACGCCGGGGTGATGGGGTAGCTGCCGAGGAAGAGGGTCAGCCCGGCCAGGCGGGAGGCCGCGATCAGGCCCCAGGCGAGCGCCTGGTTCCCAGTCACCTGGACGTACTCGCCCTTCTCGAAGGTCGCCGGCCGGATCTCGTAGTTGGACTCGAACAGCTCGGCGGTCTCGCCGAAGTCATAGCCCGCACGGAAGGCGCGGGTGTTGGCCTCCGCCACCTGCGGCTTGGCAGCGAAGCGCTCGGTGATCCAATTGATCGTGGACTCGACCGGCCGGGTGTAGAGCCAGCTCACCAGGCCGAGGGCGAAGAAGTTCTTGGACCGCTCCGCGTCGCGGGGCTTGACCCCGGCCTCCTTGCAGACCTCCTGGGTGATGGAGGTCATCGGGACCTCGTACACGGTGTAGGGGCTGAGGGAGCCGTCGGTCAGGGGGTTGGCGGCGTAGCCCGCCTTGGTCAGGTTGCGCTCGTCGAAGGCATCGCTGTTGACCAGGAGGATCGTCCCCTTGGCCATCAGGTCGATGTTGGCCTTGAGGGCGGCCGGGTTCATGGCGACGAGCACGTTGGGCGAGTCGCCCGGCGTGAGGATGTCGTGGTCCGAGATGTGGACCTGGAAGGCCGACACGCCGCTGAGGGTGCCGGCGGGGGCCCGGATCTCGGCCGGGAAGTCCGGGAAGGTGGACATGTCGTTGCCCAGCAGGGCGCTGCTCGTCGTGAAGCGGTCCCCGGTGAGCTGCATGCCGTCACCCGAGTCGCCGGCGAAGCGCACGATGACCTGGTCCAACTGCTCCGTTACGTGTTGCGTTCCCGATGCCACGGGCTGCCTCGTCTCATGTCATGGACATACGAGAGTCCTGGCTCACTGCAGCGGGCCTTCTTGCACCCCCGCCTGCACGGCGCGCGGCACTCTCCGTCCGAATCGCTCGTTCCGCGCAATCCTACCCCCGGTGCGCGGGGGGACCCTTTCATGCCTGCTCACATCCCTGGTCGTTGCACCGAGGTGTCCGGGCCTTCGACCCGTTGCGGCCTCCGGAGCGGTGGGGGCCGGACCTGCGAGGCCGGCCCCACCAGGGGGCTAGGCGATGGTGACCTCGTCGCTCAGGTAGACGTCCTGGATGGCCTGGATGAGCGCGGCACCCTCGCCCATGGGGCGCTGGAAGGCCTTGCGGCCCACGATGAGGCCCATGCCGCCGGCGCGCTTGTTGATGACGGCCGTGCGGACGGCCTGGGCGAGGTCGCCGTCGCCCTTGGACTCGCCACCGGAGTTGATGAGGCCGATGCGCCCGGCGTAGCAATTGACGACCTGCCAGCGGGTGAGGTCGATCGGGTTGTCGGTGGTGAGCTCGTCGTAGACCAGCGGGTCGGTTCGGCCGAAGCCGACGGCGGTGTACCCGCCGTTGTTCTCCGGCTGCTTCTGCTTGATGATGTCGGCCTCGATCGTCACGCCCAGGTGGTTGGCCTGGCCGGTCAGGTCGGCCGAGACCTCGTAGTTGACGCCGTCCTTCTTGAAGGCCGGGTTGCGCAGGTAGCACCACAGCACGGTGAACATGCCGAGCCGGTGCGCCTCGGCGAAGGCCTCCGCAACCTGTTGCAGCTCGCGGTCCATGTCGTCGGAGCCGAAGTAGATGGTGGCGCCCACCCCGACGGCCCCCAGATCGGCCGCCTGGCGGACCGAGCCGAACATGATCTGGTCGTACGTGTCGGGGACGTGGAGGAACGCGTTGTGGTTCAGCTTCACGATGAAGGGGATGCGGTGCACGTACTTGCGTGAAGCCAGACCGAGGGTGCCCAGTGTGGTCGCCACAGCGCTGCACTCGCCGGCGAGGGCCAGCTCCAGGAGGTTCAGCGGGTCGAAGTAGGCCGGGTTCTTCGCGAAGCTGGCCGCGGCGGAGTGCTCGATGCCCTGATCGACCGGGAGGATGGAGACGTATCCAGTGCCGCCGAGCCGTCCGTGGCCGAAGAGGGTGCCGAGGTTGCGCAGCACGGTCGGGCTTCGATCGCTGTCGGCGAAGACGCGGCTGAGGTAGTCGGGGCCCGGAAGCACCAGGTTCTCCGAGGGGAAGGCCTTGGCCGTGTAGCCGAGGAGGGCGTCCGCGTCCTCGCCGAGGAGCGCGTGGAGATCGAGGCTCGTGCTCATGCCCGCCAGCCTACCGGAGGGTCGGCAGGGGCCCTCTGGTGCCACCCCCGCTTCACCACGGCGTCACCACGCCGTCACCCGGGCGGGTGAGCCGGACGACTCGTCGAGAAATTTCGCTACCCCTGACGCATTTCCGCGGGATCGGACCCATACGCTGGGAGACGTCGGATTGCGAGTTGGCGAAGACGTCTTGAGCGAGCGGAGGCCATGAACGTTCTCGAGTCCAGGGCGGGCAGGCCGTTGCGCCTGCGACCTTGGGTGCTCCTCGCGGGCGCGGCCGTCATGGTCGCGGCCGTGCTGCTCCTCACCAGCTGCTCGTCACCGCCGACGCACCCGGACTCGGCCAACACGTCCAGCGGAGGGTCCCGGTCGGGCTCGGGTGGATCCTCGGCATCCCACCTCTACATCAGGGCGACGAACCCCGCCGCGGAGGCACAGGGCGTGGCGCCGAACACGACCATCTCGGTGACGTTCTCCGCCCCCGTCTCGCTGCAGAAGGCGACGCCCGTGCTGACGCCGGGCATCGCGGGCAAGTGGGTCCAGACGAGCGCCACCACGCTCTCCTACGACCTCGACTCCCCCCTCATCCCCGCTTCCCAGGAGGTGCTGACCATCCCGGGAGGCTCTTCGGGGGTGCGGGGCACCGACGGCGCCACCCTGGCGTCGTCGCACTCGCTCACGTTCGACGTCGCGGCGGGCGACACGCTGCGTCTGCAGCAGCTCCTGGCCGAGGTCGATTACCTCCCGGTCGGGTTCTCCGCGACCGGCCCCCCGCCCTCTCGGGCCGACCTGGCCGAGGACCAGACCGGCACCTTCTCGTGGCGCTGGGCGGGACTGCCCACGCAGCTCACCTCGCAGTGGACCCAGGGGACGGCGAACATGATCACCAAGGCCGCCGTCGAGGCCTTCGAGACGCAGAACAACCTCGGGGTCGACGGCATCGCGGGGCCCGCCGTCTGGACGGCCCTGATCAACGACGTCATCAACGACAAGACCGACGCCACGCCGTACGTCTACGTCCTCGTGAACAAGGTGGATCCCGAGAACCTGACCCTGTGGAACAACGGCGTGGCGCAGTACGTGGGGATCGCCGTCAACACGGGCGCACCGGGCGCCGACACGACCGACGGCACCTACGCCGTCTTCGAGCATGTGCGGTTCTCGGACATGAAGGGGACCAACCCCGACGGCAGCACCTACAACGACCCCAATGTCCCCTACGCGAGCTACTTCAACGGGGGCGACGCGCTGCACGGCTTCATCCGGGCCACCTACGGGTCCCCGCAGAGCAACGGCTGCGTCGAAATGAGCTACGCCGACGCCACGCTCGTGTGGCCGCTGACCCCCATCGGCACGCTCGTCACGGTCGAGGGACCGAACTACGGCTCGGCGCCACCCCCGACGACGACCACCACGGCACCCCCGGCCTCAACGACCACTGCACCGGCGCCCGCGGCGGCCACCACGACGACGGCAGCGGGGTGACCCCGGCCGCTGATCCCCCGGGCTAGCGGCCCGGGGCGGGTCGGTTCGCTGCCTTGGGCCTCTTGGCCCGGGAGCGGCGCTCGGGGCCGAGGCCACGCAGGCGCTCCGCCACGTCGTAGGCCTGGGGGTCGGCCCGGAGCAGTCGCTCGAAGTACTCGCGTGCCCGGGGGACGTCACCGGCACGCTCGTACAGGTCGGCCAGCAGGTACCACTGCCGGACGTGGCGGTCGGAGGGATTCCGCAACGCCTTCGTCGCGCCCGCGGTCGCCAGCATCGAGATG
>JBEKVF010000103.1:0-7369 GCA_049514295.1 Acidimicrobiales bacterium | reverse complement strand
CGCCAGCTCCTTCGCGAGGTCCTGCGAACGGACGCCTGCGACGACCTGGGAGAACGCGGTGTTGTCGGTCGCGAAGTCAATCCACTGGCCCGCGGCGACGGTCGCCTCGGCCGCGCTCATGCCGGCCAGGTTCTCGAGCCCACCCACGTTGCCCTTCACGTAGGTGATGCCGCCGATCACGTCGATCGTGGCGTTGTCGGTGGAGGACCCTTTCCCGGTGAGGACCGTCTGGGTCCCCGACGCCGGGCCGGCGTCGCCGCTCTCGAGGAGGGTCACCTTCGACTGGATCGACGACGAGGCGTAGTGAACCGACCACGAGCGGGTGGTGGCGATGGCCTCCCGGTAGAGCGTCGAGACGCTCGGGGTGGAGGGCGACGCCGCAGCGGGGGGCGCCTGGACGGCGGCGGCCAGCGTGCCGGCCAGCACGGAGCCGGCCAGCAGGGAGCCGGCCAGCACAGTGCCGGTCACCTGCCTTCTCTCGAGCACCGCAGCTCTCCCTTTCTTCCCGCTTCCCGCCGGCGGACCCGTCAGCTTCGCACGCGCCCGGCGCACCGCTCCGTCACTCCCGGCCTCTCCATTCCGGAGACCGGGGCGGGTGAGCGACCGTTCTCCGGCGGCCCCCCCCGCCCCCGTCGGGAGGATCCACGGTCTACGAACACACGTTCGTTATGATGCGAACAGGCAGCGCCGGCGGGGGCCGTCACACCCCCGCCGTAGGGTCACCGAAAGGCACCGGTCGAGGCCGGCACAGGTCGCAGAGCACACACGAAGGAGAGACAGATGGCCGAATCAGAACGGGAGAAGGCGTTGGACGCCGCGCTAGGCCAGATCGAGAAGCAATTCGGCAAGGGCTCGGTCATGCGCATGGGCGACAACCTCTCAATGAACATCGAGTCCATCCCCACCGGCGCGCTCTCCCTCGACCTCGCGCTGGGCATCGGCGGGCTCCCCCGGGGCCGCATCGTCGAGATCTACGGGCCCGAGTCGTCGGGCAAGTCGACCTTGGCCATGCACGCGGTGGCCGAGGCACAGCGCAACGGCGGCATCTGCGCCTACGTCGACGCCGAGCACGCCATGGACCCGGTCTACGCGCGGGCCATCGGGGTCAACGTCGACGACCTTCTCATCTCGCAGCCCGACACCGGCGAGCAGGCGCTCGAGATCGCCGACATGCTCATCCGCTCCGGGGCGCTCGACGTCCTGGTCATCGACTCGGTGGCGGCCCTGACGCCGCGGGCCGAGATCGAGGGCGAAATGGGGGACACCCACGTCGGCCTCCAGGCGCGCCTCATGTCCCAGGCCCTGCGCAAGCTGACGGGCACGCTGTCGAAGTCCAGCACCATCGCCATCTTCATCAACCAGCTGCGCGAGAAGATCGGCGTGATGTACGGGTCACCCGAGGTGACCCCCGGTGGCCGCGCGCTGAAGTTCTACGCCTCCATCCGGCTGGACATCCGCCGGATCGAGTCGATCAAGGACGGGGCCGACGTGGTCGGCAACCGGACCAGGGTCAAGGTCGTCAAGAACAAGTGCTCGTCGCCGTTCAAGCAGGCCGAGTTCGACATCATGTACGGCAAGGGGATCAGCCGCGAGGGGTCGATCCTCGACGTCGCGGTCGACCTCGGGTTCGTCAAGAAGTCGGGTGCCTGGTTCACCTACGAAGGGGAGCAGCTCGGACAGGGCCGCGAGAACGTCAAGACGTTCCTCTCGGAGAACCCGCAGCTGACGGCGGAGATCAACGACCGTGTGCGCGAGTGCCTCGCCCCCAAGGACCCCGAGGACGCCCTCTCCGCCGAGATCGCCGTCAACCCCGACGACCTGCCGATCACGCTCGACTCCTAGCTGCACCCTCGCCCCTCGCCCCTCACGGCGCCGAAGCCTCCGGGCCGTCCCCGCCACTGCCGCGGGTGACCGGTCTTCGCGTCCGGGGTCGGGAGGGTGCGAGAGCAGCGGCCACAATGGTGTGATGCCGGCCAAAGAATGGAAAGAGCGGGCCTACCGCGCCTTCGATCGCTTCGTCCCCACGATTCCCTTCCGCTACCTGCCGCCCAAGCAGTCGGTGCGCATGGCGTTCAACGTGGTCCTCGACCGCGAGCCCGACCCCGAGGGTGGCCCCGACTACACCCGCAGGCTGGCCGGGGGGGAGCTGACCCGGCGGGGCGTGGCCGAGGCGCTGGCCCACTCCGAGGAATTCCGCCGCCGCGTGCCCATCCGCAACGTGCTGCTGTCCATGCACGTCAGCCGGAGCGAATTCGTGGCCGGCCTGCCGCGCGCCGCCCGCATCCTGGACCTCGGGGGGACCCACCAGGGCCTGCCCGACGGTGCCCTGGTGCACCTGGGCTATCCCTACCCCTTCGAGCGCCTGGTGGTCGTCGACCTCCCGGTCGAGGATCGCCACGAGATCTACCAGGGCGGCTCGACCGGTGCGCCCGTGCTCTCCGAGCTCGGCCCGGTCGAGTTCGCGTTCCACTCAATGGTCGACCTGGGCCCCTACGAGGACGGCTCGTTCGACCTCGTCTACAGCGGCCAGTCCATTGAGCACGTCACCGAGGCGGACGGTGACGCGGTGGCGCGCGAGGCGTTCCGGGTGCTGGCCCCAGGCGGGTGGTTCTGCCTCGACACGCCGAACGGCCCGGTGTGGCGCCTGCGCTCGGATGCGCTGATGAACGAGGACCACGAGATCGAGTACGCGGCGGGCGAGCTGGTGGCCAAGCTCGAGCGGGCCGGCTTCGACGTCACCGAGTGCAAGGGCCTCAACCTGATGCGCCAGGGTGCGGCTGCCGGCGTGTTCGACGAGGCCGAGGCCAGCGCGCACCCGGGCGTGTTCGCCGCGGCGGAGGACTGCCTGTTGCTCGCCGTCGTGGCGCGCAAGCCGATGGGCTAGGAGCCGCGGGGCGGCCGGGCCTACGGGGTAGTGGTGGCGATGATGGAGTTGGGCACCAGCTCCACCCAGGTCCGGCCCGGCGCCATGGGGATGGGGTTGCCCGCCGCGTCCAGGTACTGCGTGGGCGACCCGAGCGTCGTCCGGTGCCAGGTGGCGGGTATGGCCACCCCGTTGCGGAAGACCATGGCCGTCCCACTGGCGTCGGGGTAGAGGTCGGCCTGGACCTCGAGGCCGCCCCCGGAGTTCTCGGCCCAGGGGCCGTAGCTGATCTGGACGTACTGCACCACGACGTTGGCGGCGGCGTTCTGGACACCGTCGGCCAGCATGTCGGGCGTCAGGTAGTTGTAGTACCGCTGGAACGTGTTGGTCGTCGTGTTCCACTTCCAGGTCACATTCGACGTGCCCGAGAAGTCGATGTGCACGAGCGAGACCGGGGTGCCCCCCGCCGGCGGCGCCGTCGTGTAGGTGAACAGCGGCTGGGGTGGCGTCGTCATGGTCGGGTGCGTGCCGTAGACGATGGCGGTCGAGGTGTAGTCGGCGTCGGGTGGCACATGGTTGGGGGGGTGGATCATCAGCGAGTTGCTCGCGCCGATGTCGACGTTGACGATCGGGGAGGCGTCGATGTTGGCGAGCACGGGATTGATGCCGCCCACGTGCGCCAGCAACGGATTGCCCAGCTGCCCGAGGATGCCGATGTCGATGTTGCGGGCCGAGCGCACCGGGCCGATCAGCGCCACGTTCTGGCACTGGAAGACGGCGGCGTAGCGGGTGATGCCGCCCTCGACCGGCTCCTCGAAGATGATGTCGGCCTTGTCCAACCCCGACTGCGGCCGGCCGGCGGGGTAGTTGTCGATCTTGACCGCCATGGCGGGCCGCTGCGGGACGGAGCCACCCGGTGCCGGCAAGCCGGTGAGCGGGCAGGCCGGCGGTGGTGCCGTCGACGTCGTAGTGGTCGGCTTGGGCTTGGGCGCCGCGTCCTTGTGCGCGGGGGACGAAGAGCAGGCGCTCAACACGAGGCCTGCGAGTCCGGCGGCCGCCAGCACGTTCCAGGCGAGCGGACGGCGCGCCCGGGAGCGGTGTTCGTCGGAGTTCCCCATTTCTGCAGTTCGATCGTAGGGGGGCGGCGCCCGCGAGTGGTGGCAATCCGCGGCCCGGGCGCCGGCCCGTGGCCGGTGGCCGGTCAGGCCGACGCAGTACCCGCCGCGGTGCCCGCGGCGGCGGCAGCCCCCGTGTAGACCTCGGTCCAGTTGCCGCCCGAGCTGCCGTAGGAGCTGGCGGGCCCCAGCCCGAAGCGGCCGTACACGTTCTCCATGGCCCGGCAGACCACGTCGGTGATGCCCGGGAAGGGCCCCGGGATCACGAGTGAGGGGATGCCACCGGTCGTCGACAGCATGGAGACGAAGCTGGCCGAGCCGCTGGCCAGCACGCCGCCACCGTTCGCAGGCGCCGTGTAGTACGTGACGTCGGACCAGTTGGACTGCCCCGGGACGGGGGAGTGGGCCAGCACGTCGACGTTGCGCGGGCCCGGCATGGACGGGACGTAGCGGTCGTACTCCCCGAGGATCATGTTGGGGAACGCCTGCCCGTCCTTGAGATTGCAGCCGTCGTAGAACCAGGAGGACGCGTCGGTGACGACCATGTCGGCCTTGGAGTGCACCGACTGGTACATGGAGCCGATCAGCGTCGACTCGGGCTGGCTGACCGGCGCCTGGTCCCAGTTGACCGTCGTGAGCTCCGGCTGCTGGAGCGCCAACGGGTCCTCGGCCGCACTCTTGTAGCAGACCTCCAGGCGGTTGGGCCCGACGGAGCTCGGCTCCATGCGGATCTGCCGGTAGCACGCGTTGGCGCCGAGGAAGGCCAGGTTGACGCCGTTCGCGTTGGCCTGGGTGGCGGCCTGGCGCATGGGCTGGGACCAATACTCGTCGTGGCCCAGGCTGAAGAGGCAGCGGTGGTTCGTCAGCAGCTGCGGCCGGACGTGCAGGTCGACGTCGGTCCAGTAGGTCAGGTCGAGCCCCAGGCTCTCGAGGTGGAACAGCAGAGGCAGCTCGTTGCCGACGAAGTCTGCCGCGCCCGAGGCCCAGGTCTGGGGGTAGGGGCGGTCGAAGGAGACGATCCGGGCCCGGTCGGCGAAGTTCTGACCCCCGGACGCCGTCTTCCCGTAGTAGAGGCTGTAGTCACCCCAGAGGTTGTAGGCCTGCCAGGTGGTGACGCTGTTCTGGATCACGTAGGCCGCGGTCGATGCGTCGTCGCGGATCGTGAGCGGCACGAATTGCTCCTCGCCCCCGCTGCCCACCAGCTTGAGGAGGTAGCAACCCGGGAGCCACTCCTTCGTGATGCTGATCGTCGTGGTGGGCGACCACGGGCAGGTGACCGTGCCCGTGCCGGGGGTGACCACCGGGGCGGCCTGCGCCTTGGCGGCCACGAAGTCGCTCTGCCAGATGAGACGGCCACCCAGGCCCTGGTAGTAGCCCATGCGGTACGCCTGCACCTGCACGGCACTCGCCGTGGTGTTGACGAAGAGGGCGACGTCGTCGCCGGGCACCGCGCTCACCTGGCTGGCGAACCCCTCGAGCGCGTGGTCGGGCTGCACGAAGTTGCAGATCCAGTCGAGCGTGCCGGGCTTGGCGTTCTCGGCGATCAGCCAGGGCGCGGTCGGCACGAGGACCCCGCTCGGCAGCGTGGTGTCAACGACCGCGGGGCCGGCCCCGTGCGTGTGGTGGCGGGCCCGGGCGGGCACGCGGTTCTTCGCCTTGGTGGTACCGAGGCGCGTTCCTGCCAGCCCGACGGCGCCGAGCGCGGAGAACTGCAGGAACTGCCGCCGGTCCAGCCGGCGGCGATCCGAGGAGTCCGGCGACGGCGCGAAGTCTGAGCCGCCGTCCATGGGAGGTGGCTGCACAAAGCCAGTTTACGCCAGTTTACCCAACAGGCCCCATTGCGCCCGGCGGCGCCCGTCACGGGGTGGCGGCGGCACCACCTACCATTCCGGGGTGAGTTGGGCCCGCTCCCTCCCCGGACCGCTGCGCCGGTCGCTGTCCCGCCTCGTGCACGCAGCCTGGGACGGCGCCGCCGAGCTCGGGGCGATCGGGCCGGACGATCCGTGGGGCCGGCGCTTCGGCCGGATGGGCCGGGGGGCCTGCCTGCTATTCCCCCAGGGCGCCATCTACAACGAGCACCTGATCCATATCGGCGCCGAGACCATCGTCGGCCCGGGCACATCCATTTCGGCGGGGATGGCGCCGGGCCAGGAGATGCCGAGGAATCCGGTCGTGTCCATCGGCAGCCGCTGCCTCATCGGCCGGGGATCGCACATCGTCGGCCACTGGGAGATCGTGATCGGCGATGACATCCAGACCGGGCCCTACGTCTACATCACCGATCAGAACCACAGCTACGAGGACCCCGTCGAGCCGATCGGGCGGCAGTGGCCGACGGAGGCCGCGGTGCGCATCGGATCGGGGAGCTGGCTCGGCGCCAACGCGGTGATCCTCCCGGGCGCGCAGATCGGCGAGCACGTGGTGGTGGCGGCGGGGGCGGTGGTGCGCGGGGTGGTCCCGGACCGCTGCGTGGTGGCCGGCGTGCCGGCGCGCATCGTGCGTCGCTGGGTCGAAGGGTCCGGATGGGTCGCCGAGAACGAAGTGGCGCTCCCATGAGCACGCCGGTGGGCTCGCCGGCGCCGCACCTGGTGTCGGTGAGCGGCCAGGACGGGCCGGGCATTGCCGAGCGGCTCTTCGCCGCGCTGGCCGAGCAGGGCGTGGACGTCGACGATGTGGAGCAGGTGCGCGTGCACGGGCGGCTGCTGCTCTGCGTCGAGGTGGCGATGCTGCCGGGCGAGGTGGACGGTGCGCGCGCCGCGCTGGCGCGGCGGCTGGACGGCTCCGGCGTCGAGGTCACGGTCGATCCGCTCGTCGAGGCGGAGGTGGGCCACACGACCGAGCGGCACCTCGTCACCGTGCTGGCACCCGACATCGACGCCGGCACGCTCGAGGGCGTGGCGGGCCGCATCGCGCGGTGCGGGGGCAACATCGAGCGGATCGTCCGCCTCTCCGCGTACCCGGTGCACAGCTACGAGCTGTCCGTGGCGGGCGCCGACCTCGACGGGCTGCGGCGTGCCCTGGCCCAGGAGGCCGCGCGCCGCCAGGTCGACATCGCCGTCCAGGTGGCCGGGCTGCACCGCCGGGCCAAGCACCTGATTGTGATGGACGCCGACTCCACGCTGCTGCAGGACGAGGTGGTGGACCTGCTCGCCGAGCGCTGCGGCTGCGGCCCGCAGGTGGCGGCCGTCACCGAGGCGGCCATGGCAGGCGAGGTCGACTTCGAGGAGGCACTGCGGCGCCGGGTGCGTCTCCTGGCCGGCCTGACGGAGGCCGACCTCCAGGCGGTGCGCGAGGGCATCCTCCTCGCCCCGGGCGCCCGCACGCTGGTGCGCACGCTCAAGCGCCTCGGCTACGAGCTCGCGGTGGTCAGCGGGGGCTTCACGCAGGTGAT
>JBEKVF010000102.1:0-7500 GCA_049514295.1 Acidimicrobiales bacterium | reverse complement strand
GAGTGCCTCGTTCATGGCCGGCATGCCCATGTCGTGGTGCAGCTCGTCGAGCTCGACGGTCATCGTCTGCAGCTCGCTCCCGCCGCCCTCAAAGGTGTGTTCCGTGTCCTTGCTCACTTGACGGCTCCTTGTGCCGCCGGGGCGGCGCTGTTCGTCTTGTAGAACGCATTCGGGAACCCGAGGCTGCCGGCTGCTGCCGGGAGCGATGCCGCCGTGCCGGGAGACAGCGAGATCAGCTGCGGCGCACCGGCCTTCAGGAGGGCCTGGACGGCGAGGAGGACCGAGACGTGCTGCGCCTCGATGCCCATGACGCTGGCGAAGAGCGCCTTGTTGGACGCCTTCTTGGCCAGAACCGTGTCCTTGACGTAGGTCTCGGCCGCGATGTTCTCGAGCTCCATCGCCAGTCCGACGACGCCGAGCGCCCCTTGGGCGGCGGAGGCGGAGCCGAGACTCGCCACTGCCTTGTTGACCACGGGGACGAAGGCCGGGTCGGGCTTCGTCTGTGCCTTCCCACCCAGGCTCTTCGCGGCTGCGTTGAAGGCGTCGGCGTGCTGGGTGTGCTGGCCCATCGTCACCTGGGCGAACTTGGTCACCACGGGGTTGGCCGAGGACCCGCCGATGTAGGGCAGCGTGAGCGCCGTCTTGTAGGTCGCGACGGCCAGGTTCTCAATGGACGCCGCCGTCTGCAGGATCTGGACGTCGCTCGGGCTGCTCGCCGAGGCCGCTGAGGCCAGCGCGCCCACGAGGACGGCACCGCCGGCCGCCCCGAGGAGGGCTGCCCCGGTGAGGCTCGCCGTCAGCGTCCGGGTGTGCTCTTCATGGAAGGCACGGTTCAATTCGCGGTCGTCGTCGCGGCGTGCATGCCCTCCCTCGACGAGCTCGTCCAGCGCGTCCCGTGTCGGGCGCAGCGCGTCCGCCTGCAGGTCTTGTGACTCTTCGAGCAACTCGGCGAGTGCCCGGGAATCTCCTGTCATGTGACCTCCTCAGGTCATTGGTGTGATGACAGTTCGGAGGCGAACGCGTGACGGATGTCAGAAAGTGAGAGAAACCTCTATGCGGAGAGGCCCGCCACGGCGCTCGTGAGCAGGTGCAACTCACTTTGGCCCGGGAGGCGGTCCACGCGGCGATCGATGCGCTGCAGGGCGTCCGCGCCCTTCTCACCGCCGAAGAGGTAATTGACGAGGAATCCCACTTCTCTCTTCGGCATGACGCCGGAGCCAACCGGCCGCCACCAGTGCGAGAGCGCGAAGCGCGTCATCTTCTGGGCCTTGGGGCTGTCGTCGAGGCGGCGTGTCGCCTCCGACGCGTAGAAGTCGATGTGCGAGCCCTCCTGCTTCATGATGCGCCGCAGGAGCTCGCGCAGCGTCGGGTGGCCGGCCGTGTCGGCCAGGCGGGCGTAGCCGGCCTGGGTCGTCCACTCGTTGATGGCGCCCCACGTCATGTGCAGCGCGATGAAGGCCCGCCCGGCGAAGGCGGCCGAGGCAATGGTGCTGAGCGTGCTCAGGGCCTGGCGCCGCCGGTGCCCGTGGCGGAGTGCGGCGATACGTGGCGCGCCCGCCTGCTCGCCGTGGGCCTCGAGCACCTTGGCGATGGCCTCCCCGTGCCACATCTCCTCGAACACCCAACAGGAGAGGAACGAGGTGATCTCGGGGTCCTGATGGGCCGGCGTCAGCAGCAGGTCGCGCAGGTAGCAGACGGTGTGGTGCTCGACGTCGTGCATGTAGCGCAACGAGCGGAGTGCGTCGGGCGGGAGTGGGTGGTCCCTGAAGTCATCGAAGTCGATACCTTCGAGGTCCAGCCGTCCTGCCCGGGACTTGTAGGAATCGATGGTGGTCCTCATAGCGCCTACTATCCGGAGCAGAAGCTATGTTCGGATGGGCGAAAATTAGGACATCCACATAGCAGAGCGGGACCGAACAGGTCGTAGATGCACCACCTCGACGAAGTCAGTGATGCCCAACTGGTCACCTCCATCGCCCGGTACAGCGAGGTGGCGCTGGCCGAGGCCTACCGCCGCCACGGCGGCGCCGTGTTCGGCCTCGCCAAGAGGGTCCTGCAGAACCCCACCGAGGCTGAGGACGTGACGCAGGAGGTCTTCCTGAGGCTGTGGAACCAGCCCGACCGCTTCGACCCCGACCGGGGATCCCTCCGCTCCTTCCTCCTGGCCCAGGCACACGGCCGGGCCGTCGACGCCGTCCGCTCCTCGAGCTCGCGGCGGGCCCGTGAGTCCCGCGATGCCATGCGCACCGCCGAGGCGGCGTACGACATGCAGCACGAGGTGTGGGACCTGGCCGTGGCCGACCAGGTCGCGCACGCCATGGGGGAGCTGCCCGACGAGGAGCGGCGGGCCATTGAGCTGGCCTACTTCGACGGGCGCACGTACCGCGAGGTCGCCCAACTGCTCGACCAGCCGGAGGGCACCGTCAAGAGCCGGATCCGCAACGGCATGCGGCGCATGCGTGCGGTGCTCGCCGATGCCGGCATCCGGGGGGTGGACGCGTGATGTCCCACGAGGAAGCCAGCGAGCTCCTGGGCGCCTACGCGCTCGACGCCGTCGACGGCGAGGAGTTCACCGAACTGGAGGCCCACCTGGCCACGTGCCCGCGCTGCAGGGCCGAGCTCGACAGCCTGCGCGAGGTTGCGGCCGCCATGGGCAACTCGGTGGAGCCGCTCCCCGAGGGTCTCTGGTCCAGCATCGCCAGCCGGCTCCCCGAGCGTCACGACGACGACGAGCCGCCGCCCATGCCCCGACTGGTCTCCTCGGAAGGGCGGTCGCCCTTCCGGCCGCCGCCAACCGACAGCCGCAACCGCCGCCGGCGCAACGTGGTGGCCACACTCGGTGCGGCCGCCGTGGCCGCCGCCGCCGTGGCCGTCGTGCTCGGCATCGGGCTGGTGCGCGCCGACAACAGGGTCTCGGGCCTGCAGGCCGCGGCCGGCCAGACGTCGACGGTCAGCGCGGCGCTGCGAGCACCTGGGCACAGGTTGGTGGACCTCGACACCACCTCGCACGCGCAGCTGGCGCAGTTCGTGGTGCTGCGCGACGGGCGCGGCTACATGGTCTCCTCGGCCATGCCCCGGTTGAGCGCCAAGGAGACGTACCAGCTGTGGGGGATCGTCGGGAGCGAGCCGATCTCGCTCGGGCTCCTCGGCGATGCGCCGCAGCAGGCCGCCTTCACCATGGCGGGCTCGAGGCGGCCGTCGCGCCTGAGCATCACGGCCGAGCCGTCCGGGGGATCGGTCATCCCGACCGGCCCCGTCCTGGCCACCGGGACTGTCTGACGCCTGAGCGCGCCTGTTAGGTTCGCTCCCCATGTCAGAGGAAGAGGCACCCAAGAAGCGCCGGCCGATCGAGATCGGCGCGGAGGCCGAGCCCGTCAAGCTCGGTTCCATGCTGCTGACGCTCGTGGAGCCCCACCGGGGGCACGAGGTCGCGTACAACCGCTGGTACGAGCGGGACCACTTCTATGCGGGCTGCATGGTCGGTCCCTATAACTTCGCCGGGCGGCGTTTCGTGGCCACGGCGGACCTGAAGGCGCTGCGCGACCCGGACCCGTCGGCCATCACGGGCGAACCGGACCGGGGCTCGTACGTGGCGGTGTACTGGGTGCTCGACGGCTACTTCGACGTGTGGAACAAGTGGGCACTGCGCCAGGTGAACGCCCTCCACGCGGCCGGGCGCATGTTCACCGAGCGCGACCACGTGCACACGCTCCTCTACAACTACCAGTGGGAGCACCGGCGCGACCCCGACGGAGTCCCGGTCGAGCTGGCCCTCGACCACCCCTACCGCGGCTTCGTGGCCGTCTTCATCGACCGCGACCAGTCGGTGTCCAACGAGGAGCTGTGGTCGTGGTTGCGCTCCGAGCACCTGCCCGGGCTGATGCCCGGGACCGACGCCGACCTGGTGGCCGCCTTCACGCCGATCGCGCTCGAGGTGGACGCGCCGGGCGACGTGCCCCGCGAGGCGGCGAACGACAACCGTACGGTCCTGCTGTGGTTCTTGAACACCCCGCCCGAGGTCGCGTGGGAGCCGGTCATCGCCGAGCACCGGCGCCGCCTGCAGGAGTCGGGCAAGGGCACCGTGGTGGCCGCCCTGCCGTTCATCCCGACCATTGTCGGCACCGACACCTACACCGACAAGCTCTGGGCCGACTGACCGCTCAGCCGCGGGCCAGGATCTCGACGTGGGGGATGACGAACACCGCGTCCGGTGAGGCCGCCCAGCGACCGAACGCGGCCGCCATCGCCTCGAGCTCCTCGGGGTCGCTGAGCCCGTACTCCACGGCCTGCTCGGCGAAGCGCGAGTACCGGATCCGGTCGGCCCACAGCCCGCCCCACCACGCCCGCGACTCGGGGTCGGCGTAGGTCCACGTGGAGCTCGACACGACGACGTCGCCGAAGCCGGCCTCGTGCGCCAGGCCGAGCAGCCGCGGCCCGATCCGGGCATCGTGGCCGTTGCGGGCGGTCACCCCGAAGTACAGCTCGAGCCAGCGGTCCAGCACGGGGTCGCCCGGCGCCCACGTGAAGGCCCCGTAGTCCGAGTCACGGGCGGCCAGCACGCCGTCCGGCCGCAGCATGCGGCGCAGCTCGACGAGTGCGGCCACCGGGTCGCCGACGTGCTGCAGCACCTGGTGCAGGTGGACCACGTCGAAGGCGGCGTCGGGGTACCCGAGCGCGAAGAGGTCGCCGACCTCGAAGCGTAGGTTCTCGAGGCCGAGCCCGGCGGCGTGCTCCTGTGCCTGGGACAGGACGTCGGCGGCCGCGTCGACCCCGACCACCTCGCCGGGCGCCACCAGGAGGGCCAGGTCGGCGGTGATGGTCCCGGGCCCGCAGCCCACGTCGAGCAGCGTCTGACCGGCGCGCAGGTGGGGGAGCAGGTAGGAGGAGGAGTTCTGGGCCGTGCGCCAGGTGTGGCTGCGCAGCACCGATTCGTGGTGCCCGTGCGTGTAGGTCATGCGTACATTGTGGCGTGCCCGAATTGCCCGAGATGCAGGCGCTGTCCGAGCGCCTCCATGCCCGCCTGGCCGGCATGACCCTGCGCCGGGCCGACCTCCTCGGCTTTTCCTCTCTGAAGACCTACGACCCGTCGCCGGACTCCCTCAAGGGCCGACGGCTGCTCTCGGTCGGCCGCCGGGCCAAGTACCTCGTCTGGGAGTTCGAGGGCGGGACCCGCGTGGTGCTCCACCTGTCCCAGGCCGGCCGCGTGGACGTGGAAGACCCGCCCAAGAAGACGAAGCCGCGCGGCTCGGTCGCCCGCTTCGTGTTCGGGTCCGGTGACGCGGGCCTCGACGGCTCGGGGGTTGCTGTCCTCGTGCGGGAGCACGGCACGCAGCGCAAGGCGTCGTGGTGGGTCCTGTCGCCCGGAGACGAGGGCCCGCTGGCGGGCCTCGGCCCCGAACCGGGCAGCGACGAGTTCGCCGCCTTCATCCGCACCGGTGACTCCAACCGCCACCTCACCACCGACCTGCGCGACCAGCACGTCGTCTCGGGCATCGGGCGCGGCTGGGGCGACGACATCCTGCACCGGGGCGAGCTGTCCCCCTTCGCGTCACTGCGCTCGCTCAGCGCCGAGCAACGCGAGGCCCTCCTCGTCGCCGCGACCGACGTGCTCGCCGAGGCGCTCGAGCTGGAGCGGGGACGTGAGGGCGGCTTGTCGGAGGCGAAGCTGGGCGGGCGGTTCAAGGTGCACGGCCGCGTCGGCGAGCCCTGCCCCACGCCCTGTGGCGACACGCTCCGGCGGGTCTCGTTCGAGTCCTACGAGATGACCTACTGCCCGACCTGCCAGACGGGCGGCAAGGTGCTGGCCGATCGCCGCCTGTCGCGCCTGCTCAAGTAGCCCGGCCGGTCGACCGGCGCCTAGTTCAGCTGGCGCACCACGGTGACGACCTTGCCGAAGATCGTGACCTCGTCGGGTCCGTCGAACACCATCGGCTCGTAGGCCGCGTTGGCGGGCATGAGCACGACGTACCCGTTCTTGCGGCTGAAGGTCTTGACGGTGGCCTCGCCGTCGGCGATGCCGGCGACGACGACGTCGCCGTTGTCGGCATCTTGCTGCTGGCGCACCACGACGTAGTCCCCGTCGTAGATCCCGGCCTCGATCATGGAGTCCCCGCGCACCCGCAGCATGAACGAGGGGCCGTTCCCGGTGAACTGGGCCGGCATCGGGAGGAGCTCCTCGACATTCTCCTCCGCCATGACGCCGGTGCCGGCGGCGACGTCCCCGACCAGCGGCACGTTGTGCACGGCGGAGACGCTGAGGCGGGACGTCGTGTCGGGGTCGAAGTGGACCCGGATGGCCCGGGGCTTGCTCGGGTCCCGCGACAGGTACCCCTCCCGCTGCAGGACGGCGAGATGGTTGTGCACCGTGGCCGAGGAGGCCAGTCCGACCGCCTCGCCGATCTCGCGCACCGAGGGTGGGTAGCCCCGCTCGCGCTGGCAGTCGGCGATGAAGTTGAGGATCTGCAGCCTCTTGCCGCTCAGGACCTCGGCCATCGGCGTCTCCTTGTGCTCACCCCGGCCGTTCCGCCGGGCCCCTCCCGGGGGCGAACATCCGTTCGTGAACGACCAAGATAGCCAACCCGACCGGTCAAAGCAAACACCTGTTCGGTATCGATCCCGGTGGAGATGCGATCTAGCCGGCGGCGGCGGCCTCCCGATGGACCCCCAATTCGGCCAGGAGCCGGTCACGCAGCGCGTCGAAGGCCTGCCCGCCGATCCGGCGCGGGCGCGGCAGGTCCACCGCCAGGTCGACCGAGATCCGTCCCTCGCGCAGCACCAGCACCCGGTCGGCCAGCAGGACCGCCTCGTCCACGTCGTGGGTGACGAGCAGGACACCGGGGCGGTGCCGGGCGCAGAGGTCGGCCACCAGGTCCTGCATCTTGAGGCGGGTCAGCGCGTCGAGTGCGGCGAAGGGCTCGTCGAGCAGGAGGAGCCGGGGCTGGCGCGCCAGGGCCCGGGCCAGGGCCACGCGCTGGGCCTCGCCGCCCGACAGCGTGCCGGGCCAGGCGTCGGCGCGTTCGGCGAGACCGACCTCGCGCAGCGCGTCGACGGCCAGTGAGCGGGTCGCCGCCGCCCTGGGCAGCCCGATCACGACGTTGCGCCAGACGCGCATGGATGCGACGAGACGGGGTTCCTGGTACACGACGGTCCGGACCTCCGGTACCAGCACCTCGCCGGTCGACGGCGCCTCGAGGCCCGCAAGGATGCGCAGCAGCGTGGTCTTCCCGCTGCCGGACGCGCCCAGCAGGGCCACGAACTCGCCTCGGGCGACCGTGACGTCCAGGGCGTCGAGCACGGTCCGGCCGTCGAAGGATTTGCCGACCTCGAGGGCGACGGCGGCCGGAGCGGTGGTGAGGACGTTCATCGGAGCGCGCTGTGACGCCGCCACGGCATGGCGAACCGCTCGAGGAGGCGTACCAGGAGGTCGGCGGCGATGCCGAGGAGCGCATAAATGAAGATGCAGACGACCAGGACCGGGACCTGCTGCAGGCTGTTCGCCTG
>JBEKVF010000101.1:0-7503 GCA_049514295.1 Acidimicrobiales bacterium | reverse complement strand
CCCGCGTACACGGTGCCGTCGACCACGGTGGGGGTCGCCGTCACGGCGTCGCCGGTCGGGAAGAACCACGCCTGGCGCAGGTTCCGGACCGAGGACTCGGTCAGGGTCGTCCGGCCGTGGAAGGTGTGCTGGGCGTCGTGCCCGTAGCTGGGCCAGTCCCAGGAGCTGACCGGGGTGGGGATGGCCGCCGACGCGGACGGGGTGCCGCTGGTCGACGAGGACGAGCCCCCGCATCCGGGCAACACGACGGCGCCGAGCGCGACGGCGCCGAGGACCCACCGGGCACCGTGCCTCCGCGGCGCGTGCCGCAGCGCCCTCCGCCCCGACAACCGACTCAGCCGAAACCGGCGGTCGCGGGCTTGTCGGACGCGGGACCCTTGGCTGGCGTCGGGTTCTCGGCGGGCCCCGACAAGGGCGCCTCGATCTTCCCCGACGGGTACGGACAGCGCACGTGAGCGGGGACGCACACCGTCACGCTGGTCGGGAAGTCGAAGCCGCTCGCCACGACCGCCGGCGTGGACGGCTGGCCGTTGGCAAAGGTCACGCGCATGACCCGGCCCCCGTAGTCGGCGGGCCCGCACCCCGTCAGGGGGCCGCTGCACGCGATATGGATGTCGACGAAGTACAGCGTCCCGTCGGGTGCGAAGGCCATGCCGAAGGGGTTGTACTGATCCGGGCTCTTCCCGAGGTCCGCCACCGTCGTGCCGGGCACCGAGCCCCGCCCCGGCTCGGGCTGCCCGCTGGCGGTGACCCAGACGATGGAGGGATCGCCGATGTAGCTGCTGACGGCATAGCAGCCGCAGGTGGGGTCCTTGGCGATGCCGGCGGGGAAGGAGACCTTGTAGAAGGTCGACACCTGGACCTTGCTGCGCGGGTACACCCCGCCCGGACACTGCACCGCGCTGGTGGGGAACGACGAGTGGGCGAAGCGCAGCACGCTGGAGGTGCCCACGTTGGGGATCAGCAGGTCGCCGTTGGGGGCGAGGGCCATCGTGCCCGGCTGGGCCAACCCGCCGGTGCCGTCCGTGTGGTGCGGCCCGTACCCACCCGCGGTGGGTCCGTACACGATGCAGTCGGTCGTGTAGTTCGGCGCGAACCACTCGACCAGCCGCCCGCTGCTGGGCGCCGGGAACGCGCCCTGGGCGGTCGCGATGTCGTTCCCGAAGATGTTCTGATGGCTGTCGATCGCGCACCCGGTGTACGTCTGGTTGTTGTTGAAGACCCCGTTCGAGCTCGGCGGTGAGTCACTCCCGATCGACTGGCCCGGCATCTTGTACGGTCCCGGCACGTACAGGGTCTGGCCGCTGAACGAGCCGTTGGGCTCGTCGAGCTCCTCGCCGTCGGCCGGCTGCTTGTAGGGCTTGAGCCCACCGAGGTTGTGCTGGCTCGGCAGCGTCGGGTCGTAGCCGCCGACGAAGCGGCCGTCGGGCAGCACGCAGACCTGCCCGTTGAGGTCCCAGGCCGGGAGGAGCTGACCCTGCAGGCCCGTCGGCATGGACAGGAAGTCCACCTCCTCGTTCTGGTCCCAGTAGACGAGGTACCCGGACTGCCCCTTCAGGCCGCCGTGCACGGTCGGGACGCTGCTCCCCGGTGTGGACGCGGAGGGCGAGGCGGACGCCGACGGTGCGGAGACCAGAGCGACCACCAGGGCGCCGAAGAGCAGCGCGGCTGCCAGCTGTGAACCCCGCGACCTGAATTTGCCCATCCCACTTCCCCCGTGCCCAGCCTGACGCCGCCGTCATAGTAGGCGAAAGGCCCCGCCGGGGGCGGGCGGAAGGGAGCTCCTACGCGAGCGGGTTCCTCCACCCCGGCGAGCTCGTCCGGGCGCCGGCCGAGACCCGCAGGCCGATGAAGTTCCGCTGCGCCTCCACCGTTCCGGCGCCGAAGCACAGGCCGCGGATGTCGCGGTAGGCCCGCTCGAGGGGGTACTCGCGCGAGTAGCCGTAGCCGCCGTGGATCTGCATCGCTTCGTCGCACACGAACTTGGCGGCCAGGTTCGCCGCCGTCTTGGCCAGCGCCGTCTCGAGCGGTGGCGGCGTCCCGCCCGGACCGGCGAGCCGCACGGCCCGGGCCAGCAGCAGCCGGGCCCCCTCGAGCTGCACCGCCATGTCGGCCAGCTTCCACTGCAGGCCCTGCAGCTCGGCCAACGGACGGCCGCCGATGACCCGCTCGTTCATGTAGCGCACGGCGTGCTCCAGCGCGCCCTGGGCGGCGCCGATGCACATGGACGCGTTGCCGCAGCGCTCGTGGTTCAGGTGCGACAGCAGCACCTTGAACGCGTCCGTGCTGCCCGGGTCCCCCGCGATCAGCACGTCGTCGGTCGTGATCTGCACACCGTCGAAGGCCAGCTCGGCCTCGGTGGCGGCGTGGATCCCCATGCCCTGGTGCCGCCCGGTGACCGACACGCCCTCACGGTCGGTGGGCACGATCACCGCGCCGATGCCCTTGGCCCCCTCGCCGCCGGGCCAGCGGCACCAGACCAGTACGCCCTGCGCCACGTCGCCCAGCGTCGAGTAGTTCTTGTAGGCGTTGAGCCGCCAGCGCCCCGGTCCGTCCTCCACCAGCGCCGCGCGCATGTTCTGCACGGCGGAGCCGGCGTCGGGCTCGGTGATCCCGATGCTGATGATCGCCTCGCCGTCGGCCGCCGCCGGGAGCCAGCGCTCCTTCATCGCGTCCGGACCGAGATGCTCAATCCCCCTCGGCGGGCCGTTGTACGTGAGCTGGCAGCAGATGGCCGACGACACGTCGGCCCGCGCGATCTCCTCCAGCACGATGGAGGCCTCGACGTCGCCCAGCCCCATGCCACCCCAGCGCTCCCCCACGGTGATGCGGAGCAGGTCGGCCGCGGCGAGCGCCTTGCGCACCTCCGCCGGCACCGCGCCCTCCTCGTCGGCCTGGTGGGCCCGCGGCGCGACCTCGCGGGTCGCCACGTCGCGCGCGAGCTGGCGCAGGGCCGCCTGGTCGTCGCTCTCGGCCAGCAGGTCGACTCCCGGGGCCTCCGACTCGCTCATCAGCCGAGCTCGGTGCCGACGATGCCGATGAAGCTGACGCCCTCGCCCGGCGCGCCGCCCAGGTTGTGCGTGAGCCCGAGGGTGCGGCCGGGGCCGACGGTGTTGATCTGGCGGTCGGCCGGCGCTTCGCCGCGGAGCTGGAGCCAGCACTCGAAGAGCATGCGCAGGCCCGAGGCGCCGATCGGGTGCCCGAACGACTTCAAGCCGCCGTCGGGGTTGACCGGCAGGTCCCCGTCGCGGTCGAAGGTGCCCTCGAGCACCTCCTTCCACGCCGTGCCCCGCTCGGCGAAGCCCAGGTCCTCCATGAGCACCAGCTCGGTCGGCGTGAAGCAGTCGTGCACCTCCGCCATGGCGAGCTGCGCCCGGGGCTCGGTGATCCCCGCCTGCGCGTAGGCGTCGGCCGCCGTGCGCACGACTTCCTCGAAGGTCGTGTAGTCGTAGCCGGGGTCGATCGGTCCCGCCGCCGGCCCGGCGACGAAGGACAGCGCCTTCACGTACAGCGGGTTCTCGCAGTAGCGGTGGGCGTCCTCGGCCCGGCAGATGATGGCCGCCGCCGAGCCGTCGCTCACTCCGCTGCAGTCGAAGACGCCGAGGTCGCCGGCCACGAGCGGCGCCTTGGCGATGGTCTCCATGGAGACCTCCTTCTGGAACTGCGCCCGCGGGTTGCGCGCCCCGTTCTGGTGGTTCTTGAACGCGATGCGGCCCATGACCTCCTTCAGCTGGTCCCGGTCGACGCCGTACTTGTGGGCGTAGGACGGAGCCAGGAAGGAGAAGGCGGCCGGCGACGAGAGCCCGGGGTCCGTGCCGTCCCCCACCGGGCGGATTCCCGTGAGGCCCGAGAAGCCGGTGTCCTTGAGCTTCTCCACTCCGATGGCCATCGCGGTGTCGTAGGCACCAGAGGCCACGGCGTAGCACGCGTTGCGGAAGGCCTCCGATCCCGTGGCGCAGTAGTTCTCCACCCGGGTCACGGGCTTGTAGTCCAGCTTGAGCGGCCGCGACAGGGTCACGCCGCACACACCCGACGTCATGGTGCCGAGCCAGAAGGCGTCAATGTCATGGATCGACATCCCGGCCGACGTCGCCGCCTCCGTGGCCGCGTCGGTCAGGAGGTCGTCGACGCCCTTGTCCCACAGCTCGCCGAATCGTGTGCAGCCCATGCCGATGATGGCCACCTGGTCCTTGATGCCGCTGCTCGCCATCGCTCCTACTCTCCTCGCTCCCCGTCTGGGTCCCCGCCGGACGGCGCGGCCGGATCGCCGGCGGGACGGGCCTTCCAGAAGTAATTGTGCACGCCTTGCGCCGTCCACACGCGGCGGAACGTCATGGCGACCCGGTCGCCGATGGAGAGCTCGGACGCCCGCACATCGGTCATCTCGCAGCGGTAGCGACCGCCGCCGTCGAAGTCGACGATGACGCCCACGACCGGGGGCGACATGGAGTAGGCCAGGTGGTCGATGGTGAAAGTGGCCACGGTGCCCGGCACGTCGGCCAGCCGCTCCGCCTGCATCTGGTCGATGGCGTGGCAGGACAGGCAGGCCCGGGTGGGGGGCATGTGGCGGAAGCCGCACACGAGGCAGCGGCTGGCCACGAAGCCGTACTTCCACTCCTCGGAGCGGTGGACGGTCGGGGCGCCGGGTCGCTCGGGGTCGGGGCGGCGCGGCGGCTCGCGGCGCAGCTGCCCCCGCCAGGTCAGGAACGTCGCGTAGGTGAGGTCATCGCGTCCCGCGGCCACCTGCTCGGCCACGGAAGGCACGCCCGCCTCGGCCCGGGCCCGCTGCGCGTCCGGCAGCGCGTCGGTGGTCCGCAGGATGAAGGCGTCCGCGCCGTCGGCCAGCGACAGCACGGCGATCACCTGTCCCGGCTCGGCGCGCTCGAGCACGTCGCCCAGCGCCACGCCGGCGTGCGCCGCACCGAGGTTCCCGACCGAGCCGGTCAGGTCCGGCGCCAGGACGCCGTCGCGCACACCCAGGCCCGACACGGTGGCTTTGACCGCCCGCACGTGCAGGCCGGTGACGATGGCGTGGTCGATGTCCCCTTCCGCCAGCCCGGCGTCCTTCAGCGCCGCCGCGAAGGCCTCGCGGGCCAGCGGCACGTAGAGCTCCTCGCCGAAGCGCTCCTCCCACACGTGCGAGTCCGCGTCACCCGGCACGCGCCAGCGGTCGAGGAACTCGTCGCTCGCCGAGCCGCGGCCCACCAGCTCGGCGACCGCACCCCCGGGCGCGCAGACGAACGCTGCCGCTCCGTCGCCGCTGTCGCGCTCCTCCGCCGAGCCCGCCAGCCCGGTCCGCAGGTCGGACAGGACGGCCAGCGTCGTTCGACCACGCCCGCCGGCGCCGGCGCCGGCGCCGGCGCCCGCCAGCGCCAGCAGCAACGTCGCCACCGCGGAGCGCGACGACCCCGCGAAGTCATAAGCCCCGCTGGCGCGCCCGAGCCCGAGCGCGGTGTGCACCGTGGTCGCGCTGGTCTTGTCGAGATACCCCGGGTCCGGGGTGGACAGGAACAGGTCCTGCACCGCCCCGGGTCCGGGTCCGACCGCCAGGGCCCGCCGCCCCGCCTCCACCCCCAGCGTGGTGGTGTCCTCGTCGTAGGAGGCGACGGCGCGGGATCCCCTGCCACCGCCGCTCCCGAGCGTGCCGGCGATCGCCGACCGCTGGAGCCGCCAGTAGGGCAGGTAGGTGCCCCACGCCGCGATGCCTCCGCTCATGACCCGATCCTACGTACGACTGCGCCGGAGTCCGTAACCGGGTCCGCGACCGGTGTCGCTCAGGCGGCCGACCGCTCGGCGCGCATCTCGGCCCGCCGGGCGTCCGTCGCCACCTCGTCAACCTCCAAGGTGAGCTCCTCGAGGGACCCCACCAGAACGACGCCGTAGTCCCGGCGGGCGCCCTCCACGCTCACGTACTCGTCGAGGACGTCGTCCAGCACCGCCGCAGCGGGTCGCTCCAGCGGGTCGCCCCAGCCGCCCCCGCCGCCGTAGTCGAAGTTGATCTTGTCCCCCGCCTCCATGGGCACCCAGTCGGCCGTGTGCTTGACGACCAGCTCGTCGGGCGACCCGTACCGCAGCGTCAGCTTGTTGGGCGCCCCCTTGCCCCCGCCGGCGATCCCGGGCATGGGGTACTTCATCCCCACCACGTAGGTGTAGACCGCGGAGGGCACCCGCACCTCCTTGATGTAGTGCGAGCCGCACCCGCCGCGCCACTGCCCCGCGCCGCCCGAGTCCGTCCGGTAGTCCCGGCTCCACTGGATGTGGGGGTAGAGCGACTCGTTGATCTCGGCCGTCGCCTTCCACAGGTTGCCGAACGACGCCGACACCGCGCCCCAGGCGTCCATCCCCTTCGCCGCGTTGCACCAGCCGGCGTACACCTCGGCCGACCCGTCGACGAAGACCTGGCCGCTGCGCGGGTCCACCCCGCGGATCGTCGTCGGGATCCCCGTCTTGTAGGTCTGCGGCACGGCGCGCTCGGGCAACACGCCCGACAGCGCCACCGCGATGACCTCGCCGATGTCGGCCCCCGGATGGTGCGTCCCCGCCGAGACCGGGCGACCGGGCCGCGGGTTCAGGACGCACCCCTCGGGCACGATCAGCTCAATGGAATTGAAGAACCCCTCGTTCTTGGGGATCTCCGGGTCCATCATGGCGGCGATCTGGGCCACGGTGTACCCCCGCGTGTTCCCGAAGGTCGACCAGGCCGCCAATTCCTGGCGCTCGTCCGAGCCCGTGTAGTCGATCGTCAGCTTCGGGCCGTCGACGGTGATCTTGGCGTGCAGGTGGATGTCGGGGTTCCCGAGCGGGTCGTGGTCCACGTAGGCGTCACCCTCGTAGACGCCGTCGGGCCACGCGGTGATCTCCTCGGCGAAGCGCTTGGCGGCGTAGTCGATCATGTGGTCGACCGCCGACTCGATCATGTCGACGCCGTAGCGCGCGACGAGGCCCTGGAGCCCGTCGGCCGCCTGCTTGGCCGCCCCGATCTGCGCCCGCAGGTCGCCGAGATACCCGTCGAGCCGGTTGTTGACCTGCAGCGCGTAGAGCACGTCGCGCCGCTCGATGCCCCGGTCGAGGACCTTGACGACGGGCCAGCGCACGCCCTCGCCCCAGATGTCGGCCGCCGTCACGTTGTAGCCGCCGGGCACGGCTCCGCCGGTGTCGCCGTGGTGGCACTGGATGGAGGCGATGAGCACCAGGTGGCCGTCGACGACGACGGGGGCGAACACGTTGTAGTCGGGCAGGTGGCCGCCGCCGTGGTACGGGTCGTTGGCCACGAACACGTCACCCTGGCGGAACTCGTCGACGCCGAGGAAGTCGAGGGCGAAGCGCACGGGCAGGGTCGAGGTGAGCATGAACTGGGGGATGCCGACGCTCAGCGCCGCCAGACGTCCCTTGCCGTCGAGGATGGTGGCGTTGCGCTCGTTGGACTGGTTCAGGATCGGCGTGGTGGCCGTCCGCGAGACGTACATCGCCATCTCGAAGCAGACCGTCTCCATGGTCCCCCGG
>JBEKVF010000100.1:0-7531 GCA_049514295.1 Acidimicrobiales bacterium | reverse complement strand
TTGCGCCGTCCGGTCCAGCCCGAGGAGCCCGTCCCGGTGAAGAAGGCCGCCAAGGCCACGAAGTCCGCCAGGGCGGTGTCGTCCGCCCCGGCCTCCTCCTCCTCGTCTGGCCCGTCTGCCGCCTCCGCCTCCGCCTCCGCCCCGGCCGTGACCTCCGCCCCGGCCGTGAAGATGGTGTCCTCAGCATCGAGCTCGGCCGCGCCGAGCACCGCCCCGGTCAAGAAGGCCCCGCCGCGCCAGGTGGCCGCCCCGCCCGCGGCAGCGGTCCCGGCGGCTGCGCCCGACACCGACGCCCCACCCCGCTCGCCGCGGCTGGTCAGCAGCCGCCCGACCCCGGCCCCGGCCCCCGCTCCAGCGCCGGCGCCCCAGGCCCCGGCCGCGCAGGCGCCCGACACCGCGGCGCCGGTCGTGCCCGAGCGCTCGCACGCCACCCGCCCTCCGCCCAGTCCGTCCGGCAGGCCCGTACCCCCGCCTCCGGGGCCGCGGCCGCCCCTGGGGCCGAGCGGACGTCCGATCCCGCCGCCGCCCGGCATGGGTGGACGCAAGCCGAGCACGACGCCGTCAGGTCCCCGACCCGGTGGCGCCTACCCGCCGCGGACCGGTGGCCGCCCCTCGGGGGCCGGCCGACCCAGCGGTGGTCCCGGAGGCCCGTCGAGCAGCGGCGGCTTCGGAGGTCGACCCTCCGGCGGCGGCTTCGGCGGCCGGAGCGGAGGGGGCGCGCCCACGGGTGCGCCACCCGCAGGTGGGCGCGCCGGCGGCGGCCTGGCCGGCCGCCGGCCACCGCAGCGCAGGGCGCGCCGGCGCCGGCGCAACCTCGAAGAGCTCGAGCCCACGCAGCTGACGACCTACCAGCCCTCGACGGCGCCGGTGCCCGAGGGCGAGGTCATCATCGAGCGCGGCTCGACCGCGCGCGATCTCGGGCCCAAGCTCAACCGCAGCGCCGGTGACATCGTCCGCTTCCTGCTCCTGCAGGGCGAGATGGTCATGGCAACCCAGTCCCTGACCGACGACATGATCGAGCTCTTCGCGGCCGAGATCGGGGCCGACGTGCGCCTGGTCGATCCCGGCGAGGAGCAGGAGGCCGAGCTGCTGGCCCGGTACTTCGAGGACGAGGACGAGGAGGACGAGGCCGACCAGCGCCCGCGCGCGCCCGTCGTCACTGTCATGGGCCACGTCGACCACGGCAAGACGCTGCTGCTCGACCGCATCCGCTCGACCGACGTCGTGGCGGGGGAGGCCGGCGGCATCACCCAGCACATCGGGGCCTACCAGGTGGAGTGGCGGGGCCACCCCATCACCTTCATCGACACCCCGGGCCACGCCGCCTTCACCGCCATGCGGGCCCGCGGGGCGCAGGCCACCGACATCGTCATCCTCGTGGTGGCCGCCGACGACGGCGTGATGCCCCAGACCGTCGAGGCCATCGAGCACGCCAAGGCGGCCGAGGTGCCGATCATCGTGGCGGTCAACAAGATGGACCGGCCCGACGCCGACCCGGCCCGCGTCCTCCAGCAGCTCTCCGAGCGGGAGCTCGTGCCCGAGGCGTGGGGCGGCGACACGATCGTGGTCGAGGTATCGGCCCTGCAGGGCACCGGCGTCGAGGATCTGCTCGAGCAGATCGTGCTCGTGGCCGAGGTGGAGGAGCTGACGGCGCGGGTCGAGGGCGAGGCGCGCGGTGTCGTGCTCGAGGCCAACCTGGAGGCAGGCCGGGGCCCGGTGGCCACCGTGATCGTGCAGCAGGGGACGCTGCGCGTCGGCGACCCCGTCGTGGCCGGCGCCGCTTGGGGCAAGGTGAAGGCGCTGGTGGACGACCAGGGCGACCACATCAAGGAGGCCCTGCCGTCGACGCCGGTGCAGGTGCTCGGCTTCTCGGAGCCTCCGCACGCCGGCGACGAGATGCGGGCAGCCAAGGACCTGGCCCGGGCCCGGACGCTCGGCGAGGCCCGCGCCCAGCGGTTCCGCCTCTCGGGGCACAAGCCGGTCGCGGCCGCAGCGGGCGCCAAGCTCGAGGACCTCTTCGAGCAGATCTCGCGCGGCGAGACGGCGACCCTGAACATCGTCCTGAAGGCCGACGTGCAGGGCTCGCTCGAAGCGGTGACCGAGTCGTTGCGGCGGCTCGAGCGCGACGACGTGAAGCTGAGCTTCGTCCTGCGGGGCATCGGCGGGATCACGGAGAACGACGTCCAGCTGGCCGCCGCGTCGAACGCGACGATCATCGGCTTCAACGTACGCCCCGACAAGCGCTCCCGCGAGCTGGCCGAGACGTCCGACGTCGAGATCCGGAGCTACGAGATCATCTACAAGCTTCTCGAGGACCTCGAGGCGGCCATGCTCGGCCTGCTCTCGCCGGTCTACGAGGAGGTCGTCACGGGCGAGGCCGAGGTGCGCGAGGTGTTCCGCGTGCCCCGGATCGGCGCCGTCGCCGGCTGCTACGTGCGCGACGGGAAGATCACCCGCGGCTCCAAGGTGCGCTTCTTGCGCGAGGGCACCGTCATCTGGAAGGGATCCATCAATTCCCTCCGCCGCTTCAAGGATGATGCACGTGAGGTCGCCGCCGGCTTCGAGTGCGGCATCGGGCTGTCGGACTTCCAGGACCTCAAGGAAGGCGACGTGATCGAGACGTACGAGGAGCGCGAGATCGCCAGGAGCTGAGAGGCTCAGGGACTTCACGAGCTGAGGAGCTGACGCTGTGAAACGGCGCACGGCGACATACCCGCGTGCGTTGCGGGTGAACCAGGTGTTGCGGCAGGTGGTGGCCGAGGAGCTCGAGCGGCTGGCCGACGCCGACGAGCTGCCCATGATCACCGTCACCTCCGTCGACACGGCGGCCGACATGCGCACCGCGGTCGTGTACCTGGCCTCCCTCGACGAGAAGACGTCGGTCGTGCTCGAGGAGCGCCGCGGGCACCTGCAGCGCATCGTCGGCTCGCAGATGACGATGAAGCGGACGCCCCGCCTGACGTTCCGGGCCGACCCGGCCATCGCCGCCGGCTCCCGGGTCGAGGAGCTGCTGCGCGGGCTGCACGAGGGGGAGTCCCGGGCCGACGAGCCGTGAGCTGGTGAGCGTCAGCGGCCTGGTGGTCGTCGACAAAGAGGCGGGCTGGACCTCGCACGACGTGGTCGGCCGCTGCCGGCGGATCTTCGGCCAGCGCCGGGTCGGGCACGCCGGGACTCTCGACCCCGACGCGACAGGCGTCCTGCTGGTCGGGCTGGGCCGCGCCACCCGGCTCATGCGCTTCCTCACCGCGCTGCCGAAGACCTACACGACCGACATCGTGCTCGGCACCGCCACGTCGACACTCGACGCCTCGGGCGAGGCGGTCGGCACCTATGACATGTCACACGTGACCCCGGAACTGGTGCGGGCCGCGGCCGAAGGGCTCACAGGGGAGATCGAGCAGGTGCCGCCGATGGTCTCGGCCGTCAAGATCGGTGGCCGCCGGCTGCACGAGCTGGCCCGGCAGGGCATTGAGGTGGAGCGCCCAGCGCGGCCGGTCACCGTGTACCGCTTCGATACCGAGCCCGACCCGGCCCGTCCCGGCGTGTACCGGGCGGAGGTGGAGTGCTCGTCGGGCACCTACGTCCGGGTGCTGGCGCACGACCTCGGGCTGGCTCTCGGCGGCGGGGCGCACCTGGCCAACCTGCGGCGCACCCGCATCGGCTCCTTCGGCGAGGACGAGATGCGCCCGCTCGAGCTGATCGGCCCCGACGCCGTCCTCACGCCGGCCCAGGCCATGCGCGACCTCGACTTCGTGCGGGTCGAACGGGCGGTCGCCGCCTCCATCCGCACCGGGCTCCCGCTGGACAAGGTCCCGCTGGGGGCGGCCGGAGACGGGCCGTGGGCGATGCTCGACGAGCACGGCGACCTGTTGGCTGTCTACGAGGCGACCGGCACCGACCGGATCCGGCCTGCCGTCGTGCTGGCCGGGGCGTGACGACCACCCGACTACCCTCGGTCGCGATGCCCGGACCAGGAACCGCCGTCACCATCGGGGCCTACGACGGGGTCCACCTCGGGCACCGCGCCCTGCTGCGCGACCTCTCCGAGCGGGCGGAGGCGGCGGGGCTGTCCACGGTGGTCGTCACCTTCGACCGCCACCCGGCCTACGTCGTGCGCCCGACGTCGGCCCCCAAGCAGCTGACGAGCCTGGAGCAGAAGCTCGAGCTGCTGGCCGACTGCGGCATCGACCGCACGCTCGTCGTGCCCTTCGACGCCATCCGGGCGGAGGAGTCGGCCGAGGATTTCGTCAAGGAGGTCCTCGTCGACGAGCTGTCGGCCCGGCTGGTCGTGGTGGGGGAGGACTTCCACTTCGGGCACGGCCGGCGCGGCAACGTCGAGCTCCTGCGCCGGCTCGGCGCCGAGTACGGGTTCGAGGTGGTCGGCGTCGGCCTCACCGGCGACGGGCGCGAGCCGGTGTCCTCCACCCGCATCCGGGCGCTGATCGCGGAGGGCGACGTCGAAGGGGCGGCCCGGCTGCTGGGCCGCCCGCACGAGGTACGCGGCCCGGTGGTCCGCGGCGACGGCCGGGGCGGCCCCGAACTGGGGTTCCCGACGGCCAACCTGGCGGTCCCCGATGACATCGCCCTGCCCGCCGACGCCGTCTACGCCGGGCACTTCCGTCGGGCCGACGGCACGGTGCACCAGGCGGCGATCTCGGTGGGGCGCCGGCCCACCTTCTTCGAGCCCGGCACGGCGCCGGTGCTGGTGGAGGCATACCTCCTGCACTTCGACGGCGACCTCTACGGCGAGGCGGCCCGGGTGTCCTTCGCCCACCGGCTCCGGGCCGAGCAGCGCTTCGAGACCATCGAGGCCCTGGTGGCCCAGATGCGGGCCGACGTGGAGGCGACCGAGCGGGTGCTCGCCTCGGCCGATCTTCCCTGATCAGCGGCCAGGTGCTACCATGTTCGGCGGCCGGGGAAGGTTCCCGGCGCACTCCGACGAAATCTCCGAGGTTCTTCCTTCATGCCCGACACGCAGAGCACCATCGCCGAGTACCGGCTGCACGAAAGTGACACCGGCTCTCCCGAGGTGCAGATCGCGCTCTTGTCGGGACGGATCAACCATCTGACGGAGCACTTGAAGGAGCACAAAGGGGACCACCACACCCGGCGGGGCCTGATGAAGCTCATCGGCCAGCGCCGCCGGCTGCTCGACTACGTCCGCAAGAACGACGTCGAGCGCTACCGCACCATCATCAGCCGTCTCGGCATTCGACGGTAGCGGAGCACCACATACACGGGCGTCTCAAGCCACTGGCTGCCAGTCGCCGGTCACTTCGAAGTGCGAGGTGGTCGACCACTGGGAACCAGACACGGAGATGCCCCCGACACTGAGGAGCATCATGGCTGATGCCATTTCCGTTTCGGTCCCGATCAGCGGGACCGATCGCACCATGTCCTTCGAGGCCGGGAAACTGGCCCAACTCGCGGACGGCGCCGTTCTGGCCCGCATCGGGGACACCATCCTGCTGGCCACCGCCACGGCGGCCCGCTCGGTACGGGAGGGGACCGACTTCTTCCCTCTGACCGTCGACATCGAGGAGCGGACCTACGCCGCGGGCAAGATCCCCGGCTCGTTCTTCCGGCGTGAGGGCAAGAGCTCGGACCAGGCCATCCTGACCTGCCGGCTCATCGACCGGCCGCTGCGGCCGTCGTTCCCGGAGGGCTTCCGCAACGAGGTGCACGTCGTCGGCACCATCGTCGGCGCGGACCAGGTCAACCCGCACGACGTGCTGGCCATCAACGCGGCCTCGGCGGCGTTGATGATCTCGGGCATCCCCTTCGACGGCCCCATCGGGGCGGTGCGGATCGCCTACACGACCGAGGGCGATTGGATTCCGCACCCGACCTTCCAGGAAGGCGAGGAGTCCACCTTCGAGCTCGTCGTTGCCGGCCGCGCGCTGACCGACGACGCCGACAGCGAGATCGCCATCATGATGGTCGAGGCGGGTGGGACCGAGAAGTCGTGGTCCTACTACGAGACGGGCGCACCCAAGGTCACCGAGGAGGTGCTGGCGGCCGGCCTCGAGGCGTCCAAGCAGTGGATCCGCGAGTCCATCAACCTGCAGCGCCAGCTCGTGGAGGCCTTCACGGCGGCCCGCGGGCCGATCGAGACCATCCCGTTCTCCACCTTGACCGACTACAAGGAAGACGTCTGGGTCCGCGTGGAGGCCTTCGGCACCGGGCCGATCGCCAAGGCCAACCTGGTGACGAGCAAGGCCGAGCGCAACGCCGCCCTCGACCAGGCCGGCGAGGAGATCCGCGCCGCGCTGGGCGAGGAGTTCGAAGACCGCCCCGGCGAGGTCAAGGCGGCCATCCGCTCGCTGACCAAGAAGCTGGTGCGCAAGCGCATCGTGGAGGAGGGCGTCCGCGTCGACGGCCGGGGCACCTCTGACATCCGGCCGCTCTCCGCGGAGATCGACCTGTTCCCCACGGCGCACGGATCGGCGCTCTTCCAGCGCGGCGAGACCCAGGTGCTCAACGTGACGACGCTCGGCATGCCCCGCATGAACCAGCTGCTCGACACGATCACCCCGGTCGAGACCAAGCGCTACATGCATCACTACAACTTCCCGCCTTTCTCGACCGGCGAGACCGGCTTCATGCGCGGCCCGAAGCGCCGCGAGATCGGGCACGGGCTGCTGGCCGAGCGGGCGCTGCTGCCCGTCGTCCCGAGCGCGGAGGAGTTCCCCTACACCCTGCGCGTCGTCTCCGACGTGCTGACCTCGAACGGGTCCACCTCCATGGCGTCGGTCTGCGGCTCGACACTGTCGCTGATGGCGGCCGGCGTCCCGATCAAGGCCCCGGTGGCGGGCATCGCCATGGGCCTCGTCTACGACGGCGGCACCTACGTGACCCTGACCGACATCCTGGGCTCCGAGGACGCCTTCGGTGACATGGACTTCAAGGTGGCGGGCACGGCCGACGCGGTCACCGCGCTGCAACTCGACACCAAGATCGCCGGCCTGCCGGCCGACGTGCTGGCCAAGGCGCTTCTGCAGGCCAAGGAGGCCCGCCTCACCATCCTGGGCGTCATGGCCGCCGCCATCGACGAGCCCCGCGACCACGTTGCGACCAGTGCGCCGAAGATCGTCTCCATGGAGATCCCGATCGACAAGATCGGCGAGGTCATCGGCCCCAAGGGCAAGGTCATCAACACGTTGCAGCAGGAGACCGGGGCCGACATCGCGGTCGACGACGACGGCGTCGTCGGCACCGTCACCATCGGTGCCAAGGACGGCCACGCCGTCGAGGAGGCGCGCCGGCGGATCTCGCTGATCCTCGACCCGCCGACCGCCGAGGTCGGGGTCATTTACGCGGGAAAGGTGGTCAACATCACCAAGTTCGGTGCCTTCGTGAACGTACTGCCGGGTCGCGACGGCCTGCTGCACATCTCGAAGCTGTCGTCGCTCGCGGGCGGAAAGCGCATCAACAACGTCGAGGACGTGCTCGTGCTCGGCCAGTCGGTCGAGGTCCGGGTGGACGACATCGACCCGCAGGGCAAGGTGTCGCTGTCCCTGGCCTCCGCGCC
>JBEKVF010000099.1:0-7532 GCA_049514295.1 Acidimicrobiales bacterium | reverse complement strand
AAGATGAAGCGCTTCATCTTCGGCGAGCGCAACGGCATCTACATCATCGACCTGAATCAGACCCTGGAGCGCGTCGACACCGCTTACTCCTATGTGAGAGACCTCGTCGCCGGGGGTGGGGTCATCCTCTTCGTCGGCACGAAGAAGCAGACCCAGGACCCCGTGGCGGAGTTCGCGGTCGCCTGCGGGATGCCCTATGTGAACCAGCGCTGGCTCGGAGGCATGCTGACCAACTTCCAGACGGTCGCCGGGCGGGTCCGCAAGCTCCAGGAGCTCGAGGCTTCGCGCGCCGCCGGCGACTTCGCCGCCATGCCCAAGAAAGAGGCGCTGTCCCACGAGCGCGAGCTCGAGAAGCTCGATCGGAACCTCGGCGGACTGCGCCGGCTGGACCGGCCGCCGGACGCGATCTTCGTGATCGACACGAAGAAGGAGCACATCGCCGTCACCGAGGCGAACAAGCTCAACATCCCCGTGATCGCCGTCGTCGACACCAACTGCGACCCCGACGTCATCGACTACGTCATCCCGGGCAACGACGACGCCATCCGCTCGGGCTCGCTCATGTGCCGCGTGATCGCCGACGCCGTGGCCGAGGGCCGCTTCATCGCCGAGCACCGGCGCCAGATGGCACCCCAGGCCGCGGCGGCCGAGGAGGGTGCGTCGCCGAGCCCCCGACCCCGGCGGGTGCACACGCCCCCAGAGCCGGTCGAGGTCGCCTGACCATGGCCGGCTACACCGCAAAGGACGTGTCCACCCTGCGCCAGATGACCGGCGCCGGCATGCTCGACTGCAAGAGCGCGCTCGAGGAGAGCGGGGGCGACATGGAGGAAGCAGCCAAGCTCCTCCGCATGAAGGGCCTCGCCGGCGCCGCCAAGCGCAGCGACCGCGAGGCGGCGGAAGGCGCGGCATCCGCCGCGCGTTCAGGCGATGCCGCGGCCGTGGCCGAGCTGCGCTGCGAGACCGACTTCGTGGCCAAGGCCGACGAGTTCGTTGCCCTTGCCGACGAGATGGCCGCGCTCGTGGCCGCCAAGGGCGAGGACGCCACGGGTGAGCTGAGCGACGAGATCGACCGTCTCCGCACGACGCTCAAGGAGAACATCTCCGTCGGGCGGGTGCGCCGGCTCGTGGCCGAGCCCGGACAGGTGGTCGACACGTACGTGCACCGGCAGGCCGGGCGCGGCGTCAACGCTGTCGCGGTGGTGATCGATGGGGGCTCCGAGGAGCTGGCCCACGACATCGCCGTCCACATCGCGTTCACCAAGCCGGCCTACCTGAGCCGCGACGAGGTGCCCGAGGCCGACGTCGCCGTCGAGCGCGCGACGGTGGCGGAGATCTCGCGGAACGAGGGCAAGCCGGAGGCCGCCATGGAGAAGATCGTCGAGGGTCGGATGACCGGCTGGTTCAAGGAGCGGGTGCTGCTTGACCAGGCCTACGTGAGGGACGAGAAGCAGACCATCGCCGGCATGCTCGGCCCGGCCCGCATCGTGTCGTTCGCGCAGGTCGTCATCGGCGCCTGACCGCAGGGATCGTGGGAGAACCCCGCCGTATCGTCCTCAAGATGTCGGGGGAGGCCCTCGCCTCCGCGGCCTCCGACGAGACCATCGATGCCCGGACCGTCGAGCGCATGGCCAGGGAGATGTCGCGGGCCATGGAGGGCGGTGGTCTCGAGCTGGCCGTGGTGGTCGGCGGCGGCAACATCTGGCGCGGCACCACCGGCGAGAGTGGGGGCATGGACCGGGCGACCTCCGACACCATGGGGATGCTCGGGACCGTGATCAACGCGCTGGCGCTGCAGGACGCGCTCGAGCAGCAGAACCAGCCCACCCGGGTGTTGAGCGCGCTCAACATGGCCGAGGTCGCCGAGCCCTACATCCGCCGCCGGGCCATCCGGCACCTCGAGAAGGGCCGGATCGTGGTCTTCGCCGCCGGCATGGGGAACCCCTTCTTCACCACCGACACCCCGGCTGCGCTCCGGGCGGCCGAGATCGGCGCTGAGCTGCTCTGCAAGGGCACCCACTCGGGCGTGGACGGCGTCTACAGCGCCGACCCCAAGCTCGATCCCACGGCGACCCGCTACGACGAGATCTCCTTCATGGAGGTCATCAACCGGGACCTCCGCGTCATGGATCTGACCGCGATCACCTTCTGCAAGGACAACAATCTGCCCGTCCGGGTCTTCGACCTGATGCCCCCCGGGAACATCCCTCGTGCGCTCAGCGGCGAGCAGATCGGTACGCTGGTCCGTTGATGGACGAGGACCTCGCCGCCCTGGTCAAGGAGGACACCAGGGAGAAGATGAGCAAGGCCATCGATCACGTCCGCCACGAGATGGGGAACGTGCGGACCGGCCGTGCCTCCTCCGCCCTTCTGGAGCCGCTGCTGGTGGACTACTACGGCACTCCGACGCCGCTCCGCCAGCTGGCGGGCTTCAGCGTTCCCGACGCCATGCTCCTCGTGATCTCGCCCTACGACAAGGGTTCCCTCGGGTCGATCGAGAAGGCCATCCTGGCGTCGGACCTCGGCATCAACCCGACCAACGACGGCACCGTGATCCGGCTGGCCTTCCCGCCGCTGACCGAGGAGCGCCGCAAGGAGCTCGTCAAGGTCGTGCGCCACAAGGCGGAGGAGGGCAAGGTGGCGGTGCGCAACCTGCGCCGGGCCGGGCGCCACGAGCTCGAGGCGCTGCAGAAGGACGGGGATCTCTCCGACGACGAGCTCGAGCGCGTGGAGAAGGATCTGGAGAAGATCACCCACGAGCAGGTCGCGCTGGTCGACCAGCTGCTCGCGCACAAAGAGCAAGAGCTGCTGCAGGTCTGAGGAGCGACTGGACATGGCAGACGGCACAGACGACTACGACGAGCTCGACAGCGGCCTCGACGGCATCGGCGATCCGGGCACGGAGCCGATCGAAGAGGACCTGCCGACCTATCACTCGGGGCGGGTGCGCATCATCGGCGCGGAGCCGGCAGGCGACAGCGTCCGCGAGGTGACCGGTCCGGTCGCCGACGAGCACCCCGAGCTGCCTCACTGGAACGACGCGCCGACCGGTCAGGTCCCGGCGGTGCTCGACCGCAGCACCGGTGACGAGCTCGTCGCCCCGCCCACATGGCGCGAGGAGGACAACGACTGGGAGGCCCAAGAGGAGATCTTCGAGCCGTCCATGCTCTCCGACGAGCTCCCCGCCGTCGGGGCGCTCCTCGGCGAGAAGCGCGAGGAGGTCGACGTCGAGCGCCAGCCCTGGCACTTCGAGTCCGACGACACGCTGGTCATCCCCCCCGAGCCCGGCCTGGAGCCCGGCCCGGGTCCGGAGCCGCTGTACGAGCCCGAGCCGGCGTACGAGCCCGAGCCGCTGTACGAGCCCGAGCCGCTGTACGAGCCCGAGCCGATCGCGCTGCAGGAACCATCGCTCGAGCCCGAGTACGAGCCGGCGGAGGTGGCGCCGCGCGTGGCGTCGCCCGAGACGGCGGCGGCCTCGGCCGCGGCGGCGGCGCGGCTGACACCACCCGAGCCACCCGAGCCCAAGGCGCGTGCCCCGCGCACGTCGCGCTCCGGTGGGACCCCGCGCACCGGCAACGTCAACACCGCGGGCACCGGCGGACGCGACATGCGGGTGGCGATCGGCGTCGGTGTGCTGTTCGGTGTCGTCGGCCTCGCCTGCTTCGCCGCCGGCACGGTGGCGACGCTGGTCCTGGTCACCATCGTGGTGCTGCTGGCCACCGCCGAGGCGTACGCCGCGTTCCGGCGCGCCCACTGCCACCCCGCCACGCTGCTGGGCCTCGTCGCCGTGCTCTCGCTGATGATCGAGACGTACAACAAGGGCGTGGCGGCGCTGCCACTCGTGCTCGTCCTGCTGGTCGCCGGTTCCTTCATCTGGTACCTGGCCCGGGTGGAGCCGGCGGCGGACCCGGTGTCCGGCCTCGTCTCGACCGTCTTCGTCTTCGCCTGGGTGGGCGCGTTCGGGTCCTTCGCCGCTCTGCTCCTCGACCCGAACCTCTTCCCGGATCGCCACGGCATCGCGTTCCTTCTCGCCGCGGTCATCGTGACCGTGGCGGACGACGTCGCGTCGCTGCTGGTGGGCTCCGCGATGGGTCGACACCAGCTGGCGCCCTCCATCAGCCCCAACAAGAGCTGGGAGGGGCTGATCGGCGGCGCCGTGGCGGCCATCCTCGTCTCGGTGATCGTGGTGCACTTCATCCACCCCTGGACCATCAGCAAGGCCGCGCTCTACGGGGTCGTCGTGGCGATCGTGGCGCCGCTCGGCGACCTGAGCCAGTCCATGGTCAAGCGGCACCTCGGCATCAAGGACATGGGGCGGCTCCTGCCCGGCCACGGCGGCATCCTCGACCGCTTCGACGGCCTCCTCTTCGTCCTTCCCGCCACGTACTTCGTGGTCAAGGCGCTCCACCTCGGGTGAGCTGATGCGCACGGTCAGCCTGATGGGCTCCACCGGCTCCGTCGGCACCCAGGCGCTCGACGTCATGCGCAGCGAGCCCGAGCGGTTCGGCGTGCACGCACTGGCCGCGCAGAGCTCGGCGGCCGAGCTCGTGGCCCAGGCCGCCGAGTTCCGGCCCACCGTCGTCGTCATCGGCGACCCGGACCTCTACTCCCTCGTGCGCGACGGTGTGCCGGCGGGTACCGAGGTCCTCGTCGGGGTCGACGGGATGGTCGAGGCGACGCATGGCGCCGACGTCGTGCTCAACGCAGTGGTCGGCTTCGCGGGACTCCCCGTGACGATGGCGGCGCTGGAGGGCGGCAAGCTGCTGGCGCTGGCCAACAAGGAGTCGCTCATCGCCGGGGCGCCGGTCGTCCAGAAGGCGCGGCGCACGCCCGGGGCGGAGATCGTCCCCGTCGACTCGGAGCACTGCGCGCTCCACCAGTGCCTGGCCTCCCTGCGGGGGACGACGGACGTGGCCCGGCTGCTCCTCACCGCATCGGGCGGCCCGTTCCGGGGTTGGCCGGCCGAGCGGCTCGGCGCGGTCACGGTGGCCGACGCTCTCGCCCATCCCACGTGGTCGATGGGGCCGAAGATCACCATCGACTCGTCGACGCTGATGAACAAGGGGCTCGAGGTCATAGAGGCCCACGAGCTCTTCGGCGTCGACTACGACCGGATCGGGATCGTGGTGCACCCGCAGTCGATCGTCCACTCCATGGTGGAGCTGCGCGACGGGTCGACGCTGGCCCAATTGTCCGAGCCCGACATGCGGCTCCCCATCAGCTACGCCCTCGGGTGGCCCGACCGTGCCGCGTCGCCCCACGGCGCCCTGGACTGGTCACGGGCGCAGACCCTCACCTTCGAGCCGCCCGACCGGTCGGTCTTCCGGTGCATCGACCTGGCCTATGCCGCGGGCCGCGACGGCGGCTCGGCCCCTGCCTGGCTCAGCGCGGCGAACGAGGTGGCGGTTGAGGCCTTCCTGGCGGGGGGGCTCGGGTGGAGCGGTATCGCCGACGTGGTGGCCGAGACCCTCGAGGGCTGGGTCGACGACCAGGTCGACGAGCTGGAAGGGGTGTTGGCCGCCGACGCCGAGGCCCGGGCCCGGGCCCGGGTGATCGTGGCCCGCCGCCTGGCGGCGGGAGGCGGACGGTAGCGTTGAGCGTGCCATGACGCTCACCGAGAAGGAGGCCCCGGCGGCCGAGACACCCCTCGGTCCCGACCCGAAGCCGACCGGTAACCCGGTCCGGGTCGTGCAGCTCCTGGCTGCCGTGGCGCTGATCACGGTCCTGGCCATCGTGACCGGCAAGGGCGACCTGCTCCTGTTCATCGCCATCCTCGTGGCCATCGTCATGCTCCACGAGCTGGGTCACTTCGTGACCGCCAAGCGGGCCGGCATGAAGGTGACCGAGTACTTCGTGGGGTTCGGGCCCCGCCTCTGGTCCGTGCGCCGGGGGGAGACCGAGTACGGCGTCAAGGCGATCCCGGCCGGCGGGTACGTGCGCATCACGGGCTTCACCTCGGTGGAGGACGTGGCGCCCGAGGACGAGTCCCGCGCCTATCGCCAGCAGCCGTTCCACCAGCGGATCATCGTGGCCTCGGCAGGGTCGGCCATGCACTTCCTGATCGCCTTCGTCCTGGCCGTGATCCTGGTCCTCGGGTTCGGGAGGGCCACCAACAACTACACGGTGGGCTCCGTCGAGCACTGGCCCGGCGTGGAGACACCCGCTGCGCTGGCCGGCCTGAAGGCCGGGGACACCATCGTCTCCGTTGACGGGAAGTCCTTCGGCAGCCCGACCACCATGACGGACATCATCAAGCGCTCCACCGGCAAGACGCTGAATCTCGGGGTGGAGCGGGACGGCAAGCTGATCCACCTGACGGCCACGCCCGTCGATGGGAAGGGCATCACCGTGGGCGGCCAGACGCTGGCCAACCGGGGCTACCTCGGCGTGGAGATCAGCCAGGCCACCGCACCCGTTGGCCCGCTTGCCTCCATCGGCGACTCGTTCTCCACCATGTGGCAGGCCACCACCGCGGAGGTGGCCGGGATCGGCCAGATCTTCTCGCCTAGCGGCCTGACCTCGGTGTACCACCAGGTGACGAACTCCAAGGCCGCCACGTCGGCGGCGGACAACCCCGGCTCGGCACCGCGCCCCGTCTCCATCCTCGGTATCGCCAACCTGGGTGCGGAGTCGGAGCACGCGGGCCTCGCTGCGGTCCTGATGCTGCTCATCGCCATCAACATCGTGTTCGGGATCCTGAACATGCTGCCGATGATCCCCCTCGACGGCGGGCACGTCGCCGTGGCGGCCTACGAGTGGATCCGCACGAAGAAGGGCCAGCCGTACTACCGGGCCGACATCACCAAGCTGTTCCCGGTGGCCGCACTCTTCATCGGCTTCCTCGCCGTCTTCGTCTTGGCCGGGATCTACCTCGACATCACCCACCCGCTGCAACTCCCGCACTGAGCGTCGTGGAGCTCTCTTCCTCCCTGCTGTCACCCCGCCGGCCGACACGTCGCATCACACTGGGCGGAGTGCCCATCGGCGACGGCGCCCCCATCACGGTGCAGTCGATGACGACGACGAAGACGGCGGACGTCGACGGCACACTGGCTCAGATTTACGCGCTGGCGGCGGCGGGAGCGGACATCGTGCGCTGCACCTGCAACGAGGAGGCGGCGGCCGAGGGTCTGGCCCACATCGTCCCGCGCTCGCCCGTGCCGATCGTGGCCGACATCCACTTCCACCACGAGATGGCGCTCGCGGCGCTCGAAGCCGGTGTGCAGGGACTGCGACTGAACCCCGGCAACCTGCGCAAGGAGGCCGAGATCAAGCAGGTGGCCGCGGAGGCCCGTGACCGCGGCGTGCCGATCCGCATCGGGGTCAACGCGGGGTCCCTGCACCCCGACCTCTACAAGAAGTACGGGGGTGCCACCCCCGAGGCACTGGTGGAGTCGGCACGCAACGAGCTGGCCTTCTTCGAGGAGGTCGGATTCGACGACGTCAAGATCTCGGTGAAGGCATCGTCCGTCGCCCTCATGATCGCCGCCTATCGTCTGGCGTCCGAGACCTTCGACCATCCCCTACACCTCGGG
>JBEKVF010000098.1:0-7535 GCA_049514295.1 Acidimicrobiales bacterium | reverse complement strand
GTCGAGACGGTGCGCTCGGTGCTCGGCATCCTGGAGCAGCAGCTCGTCGTGGTGAACCTCCTGCGCGACGTCCTCGACAGCGGGCTCTCGGTCGCCATCGGCGCCGAGCACGGCTACGAGCCGCTGTCGTCGTGTGCCGTCGTCGTGGCACCGGTGTCCCTCGACGGCCATGCCCTCGGTGCGGTCGGCCTGCTCGGCCCGACGCGCATGGACTACCCGCGGGCGATGGCCGCGGCCCACGTGGTCGGCGAGCGGCTCGGGGAGCGGCTCGGTGGAGGGCACGATGGCCGTCACTGACGGGCTGGGCGACCTCTACGCGCTGCTCGGCGTCCAGTCGGACGCCAGTGACGAGGAGATCAAGCGCGCCTACCGGGCGCGCGCCCGAGAGCTGCACCCCGATACCAACCAGGGCGACCCCGAGTCGGAGGCGCGCTTCAAGCAGGTGACCGTCGCCTACGAGGTCCTGCGCGACCCCGAGCGCCGGGCCCGCTACGACCGCATGGGGCCCGAGGGCGTCTTCGGCGCGCAGGCCGGCGGCGTGGGCGGCTTCGGGTTCGACGGTGGGCTCGGTGACATCTTCGAGGCCTTCTTCGGGCAGATGGCCGGGGGCGGCACCCGCCGCCGTGGGCCCCAGACCGGTGCCGACGCGGAGGTGCGGCTCGGTCTCGAGTTCGCCGAGGCCGTCTTCGGCTGCCAGAAGGAGATCTCGGTCCGGTTACCGGCTACGTGCGCGACCTGCGCGGGCAGGGGCACCGCGCCCGGGACCGACCCGGTGACCTGCGTCGACTGCCAGGGCAGTGGCGAGCTGCGCCGCGTGCGCCAGTCACTGCTGGGGCAGGTGGTCACCAGCGTCGCCTGCTCGCGCTGCAGCGGTACCGGCGAGATGATCCCCAACCCCTGCGCCGACTGCCGCGGCGAGGGGCGCCGCATGGAGGAGAGCACGTTCACGGTGGAGGTGCCGGCCGGCGTGGAGGACGGCTTGACGCTGCGGCTGGCCGACCGCGGGGCGGCGGGGCAGCGGGGCGGCCCGAGCGGCTCGCTCTTCGTGCACCTCTCGGTGACGCCCGACGCGCGCTTCGAGCGCCAGGGCGACAACCTGCACACGACGCTCACCGTCGGTGTGGCTCAGGCTGCCCTCGGCGCCGAGACGGAGGTCGAGTCGCTCGACGGGCCCCAACGCCTCACGGTCGGGCCGGGCACCCAGCACGGCCACGTCGAGCGGATCCGGGGTCTCGGGGTCCCGCACCTGCGCGGCCGCGGCCGCGGCGACCTCTTCGTGCACGTGCTGGTCGCGACCCCCGGCGACCTCACCCCCGAGCAGGACGAGCTCCTGCGGCAGTTCGCCGCCTCGCGGGGCGAGGACGTCTCGCCGCCGGGCACCACGGGCGGCGAGGGTGTCTTCTCCCGCCTGCGCTCCGCCTTTGGCTAGCGCCATCCAGCCCGGGGCCTACGCCGCCATCGCGGTGCGGGCCGCCGCGGTCGCCCAGGTCTTCGTGAGCGATCCGGCCCACCCCACCCTCGCCGAGGAGGACGAGCACCACCTCGGGCACGTGCTGCGCCTGCGTCCCGGCGAGGAGGTCATCGCCGCCGACGGGCTCGGCCGGTGGGCCCGCACCGCCTGGCGCGGCGAGGCCGTCCTCGAGCCGCTCTCCGCCGGCACCGGCATCGGGGGTGACGGCGCCGTGCAGATCGAGCCCCCACCCGAGCCGTCCCTGACGGTCGCCTTCGCGCCGGTCAAGGGGGAGCGCCCCGAATGGGTGGTGCAGAAGCTGACCGAGCTGGGCATCGACCACATCGTGCCGCTGCTCAGCGAGCGCAGCGTGGTCCGCTGGACCGGCACACACGGGCAGGCGACGGTGGAGCGGCTGCGCCGGGTGGCGCGCGAGGCGGCGGCCCAGTGCCGTCGCGTCTGGCTGCCCGAGGTGTCCGACACGGTGCGCTTCGCCGACCTGGGTGCCCTTGGCGGTCCCGGCGAGGTGGTGCTGGCCCAGCTGAGCGGCGACCGGCCGACGGTGTCCCAGCGCGTGGTGGCGGTGGGGCCCGAGGGCGGGTGGAGCTCCGGCGAGCTCGCGTCGGGGCTGCCCACCGTGGGGTTCGGGCTCAGCGTGCTGCGGGCCGAGACCGCCGCGGTCACCGCGGGAGCGCTGCTGGCCTCCCTGCGTACCGGGACCGTGGCCGCGGTGGACGGGTCGCCGGGGCCCGATGGGACGCCGAAGTGACGCGGTGAGGGCCCACCATGGTCACGGGGGCGCCCCGGGGGCCGGTAAGTTCGGGCGCGTGATCGGTCCGGAGGAGAAGGACGGCGACCCCGGGTCATGACCGACTGCCTCTTCTGCAGGATCGTGGCGGGCGACGTCCCCTCCGAGACGGTGCACGAGACCGAGACGACCGTCGCCTTCAAGGACATCAACCCCGCGGCGCCGCTCCATGTGCTGGTGGTGCCGCGCCGTCACATCGACGACGCCGCGGCGGTGACCGCAGAGGACGGCCCCGTCCTGGCCGACATGCTCGTGGCGGCCCACGCCGTGGCCGAGGCGGCCGGGGTGGCCGAGCCCGACCGCGGCTACCGGCTCATCTTCAACATCGGGCCGGACGCCATGAACTCGGTCCCGCACCTGCATCTCCACGTGCTCGGAGGCGAGCCGCTCAAAGGACACTTAGCCATCACATGACCGCACCATGACCACGACCCTGCGCGCCGAGTGCTTCGTCCCCGGCAACCATCTGATGGCCGGCTTGCTCGGGACCCGCGACGAGCATCTCCGCCAGATAGAGCAAGCCTTCCCCGACGACCAGATCGTGGTGCAGGGGAACCGGATCTCGGTCGAAGGCCCCTCGGCGGAGACCGTGGTGCGGCTCTTCGACGAGCTCATCCTCATGGCCCAGGCGGGGAGGGACCTCGACTCGTCCACCCTGGCCCGCACGATCGACATGGTCCGCGAGGACATCCGCCCCAGCGAGGTGCTGCGCTCCGAGGTGGTGCGGGCCGCCGGCGGCAAGACGGTGCGCCCCAACACCGCCGGGCAGAAGCGCTACGTCGACGCCATTTCGCACAACATCATCACCTTCGGCATCGGTCCCGCCGGCACGGGCAAGTCGTACCTGGCCGTGGCCCAGGCGGTGCACGCGCTGCAGTCCCGGCAGGTGTCGCGCATCATCCTCACCCGCCCGGCCGTCGAGGCGGGCGAGCGGCTCGGCTTCCTGCCCGGCGACCTGATGGCCAAGGTCGACCCGTATCTCCGCCCGCTGTACGACGCGCTCTACGACCTGCTCGAGCCCGAGGGCGCGCAGCGCCTCCTCGACCGCGGGACCATCGAGGTGGCGCCGCTCGCCTTCATGCGGGGCCGGACGCTCAACAGCTCATTCATCATCCTCGACGAGGCGCAGAACACCACACCCGAGCAGATGAAGATGTTCCTGACCCGCATCGGGTTCGGCTCCAAGTGCGTGGTGACCGGTGACGTGACCCAGATCGACGTGCCGGGGGGCCGCTCGGGGCTGGTGGGGCTCGAGCCCGTGCTCGGCGGGATCGACGACATCGCGTTCGTCCACCTGACCCGCCGGGACGTGGTCCGCCACAAGATCGTGGCCGACATCGTCGACGCCTACGACGTGGCAGAAGGGCGGGCGGGACTCACGCAGTGACGATCGACGTCTTCGCCGCCGATGAGCAGCAGGCTCATCCGATGGAGGTGGCCCGCTGGGCCGAGTTGGCGCGCCAGGTGCTGGCGGCGCGAGGGGTCAAGGGGGAGACCGAGGTGTCGCTGCTGTTCGTCGACGAGGACGCCATCGCGGCGCTGAACGAGCAGTTCCTCGGCAAGAGCGGCCCCACCGACGTGCTCTCGTTTCCCATTGAGGACGAGCCGGGCCCCACCGGCCGCTCGCCCGACTTCGGCGGCACCGGGCCGGGGACTTCGTCCGAGCAGGGCGCGCTCATGTTGCTGGGCGACGTCGTGATCTGTCCCGTGGTGGCGGCCCGCAACGCCGAGGAGCACGAGGTGCCCTTCGAGGACGAGGTGGCGCTGCTGGTCGTCCACGGGTTGCTGCACCTGCTCGGCATGGACCACGAGAACGACGCCGAGGCGGAGCGGATGGAGGCCCTGGAGCAGCAGCTGCTCAAACGCTTCTACCGGGCGGACCGCGGGGCGTGAGGGTGGGGGCCTTGCTGGCCGCATCGGGCTTCCACAGCCAGGACGGGATCCTGATCGTGGTGATCGTGGTGCTCCTGGCCGGGTCCGGCGTGCTGGCGATGGCTGAGACGAGCCTCGTGCGGATGAACCGGATCAAGGCCAAGTCCCTGGTCGACGAGCACAAGCGCGGGGCGCGGCAGCTGGCCCGCCTGGTCGACAACCCGGCCAACTTCCTCAACCCGGTCCTGCTGCTCGTGCTGATCTGCCAGCTGGTCTCGGCCACCCTGGTCGGTATCGTCGCCGAGCACCTCTTCGGCGGCCTGGGCGTCCTGTTCGGCATCGTGTTCGAAATCGTCGTGATCTTCGTGTTCTTCGAGGCGGTGCCCGAGAACTGGGCGGTGCAGAACTCCGAGCGGGCCGCCCTGCTGAGCGCGCCGATCGTCAGCGCCCTCATCCGTTTCCCGCCCATCCGCTGGATCTCGGCCCTCCTCATCGGGCTGGCCAACCGGATCATCGGGGCGACTGGCGATGACCAGGAGAGCATGCGGCACTCCTACATCACCGACTCCGAGTTGAAGGCCATGGCTGACGTGGCCCATGAGGAGAACGTGATCGAGCGCGATGAGCGGTCGTTCATCCACTCGATCATCGACTTCGGCGACACCGTGGCGCGCGAGGTGATGACGCCCCGCCCGGACATGGTGGCGGTCGAGTCGGACGTGACCGTGCGCGACGCGCTGGAATCGGCGCTGGCGGCCGGGTACAGCCGGATCCCCGTCGAGGGTGAGGGGATCGACGACATTATCGGTATCGCGTACACCAAGGACCTGGTGCGCGCCGAGCGGGTGGGCAAGGCGACGCAGATGGTCCGTGACAGTGTGCGGCCGGCCAAGTTCATCCCCGAGTCCAAGGAGGTCTCGGACCTCCTGCGCGAGATGCAGGAGGAGAAGTTCCACATGGCCATCGTCGTCGACGAGTACGGCGGGACGGCGGGGCTGATCACGCTCGAGGACCTCCTCGAGGAGCTCGTGGGCGACATCGTCGACGAGTTCGATGTGGAGGAGCCCACCGTCGAGCGTTGCGAGGACGGCTCGGTGCTGGTCAGCGCGCTCTACTCGGTCGACGACGTGGACGAGTTGCTGGGCGCCGATCTGCCCCACGGCACCTGGGACACCGTCGGCGGGCTCATGCTGGACCTCGTCGGGCGGGTGCCCGACGCCGGCGACTCCGTGGAGGTGGACGGCTTCCGCCTGACCGCGGTGGACGTGCGCGGGCGGCGCATCGGCCGGGTCCGGATAGAGGCGACGGGCGCCCCTGCCACCGGCGGCGACCGCGGTGCCGACGGCGAGCGGCCGGGCGGCGGCTCTCACAACGGGAACTGAGCCTCGTGCGCTCGGGCTTCGTGGCGGTGGTGGGCCGCCCCAACGTGGGCAAGTCCACCCTGGTGAACCAGATGGTGGGGACGAAGGTGGCGATCACCTCGTCGCGGCCCAACACGACCCGGCACCGCATCCTGGGCGTGCTCCACGACAGTGATGCCGACGCGCAGGTGGTCTTCGTCGACACGCCCGGCATCCACCGGCCCAAGACCGCGCTCGGGACCCGTTTGAACGAGACGGCGACGGACGCGCTGAACGATGTCGACGTGATCCTGGCGGTGGTCGACGCCACGGCGAAGATCGGCCCGGGGGACCGCACGGTGCTCGAGCGCGCGGCGCGCCAGGTGCAGCGCGCCGGCGCCGCGGCCGGGGGGCGGGACCACGACGACATGCAGGACGAGGAGGACGACGACACCGACCCGGTGCCCAGCCTGGTGGTCGTGGTGAACAAGGCCGACCGGGCGTCCTCCGCCCAGGTCCTGGAGCGACTGATGGAGGCCAAGGCAGCCGTGGAAGCGCTGGGCGACCTCCCGGACGTGGAGTACTTCCCCGTGTCCGCCCGCACCGGCCGGGGTGTGGAGGCGCTGACCGAGCATGTCATCGCCCGGCTCGCCGCCGGCCCTCCCTTCTTCCCGCCCGACGTCGTCACCGACACGCCGGAGGCGCTCTGGGTGGCCGAGCTCGTGCGCGAGCAGCTGCTGGCCAAGACCCGGGACGAGCTGCCGCACGCGATCACCTGCCGGGTGACCGAGTGGGAGGGGCCGCACATCCGCGTCGAGATCATCGTCGAGCGCGACTCCCAGAAGGCCATCGTCATCGGCAAGGGGGGCGAGGTCCTCAAGGCCGTCGGCATCGCGGCGCGCGAGGCGCTGCCCGAGGGCACCTACCTCGACCTGCACGTGAAGGTCGAGCGCCGCTGGCAGAACCGCGCCGAGATGCTCGACCGCCTGGGTTACTGAGCGCGCCGGCGTCCCTGGTCCGAGCCTGATCCGGCCGCGCCGGGGGCGTCTTCGGCGACTGTAAGCATAACCGTTTAGAGTTTTCAGAATGTCCACCACCCGTTCCCGCGTCCCTGCCTTCCCGGTGGGCCGACCCGATCCGCCCACGCTGCGTGACGTGGCCGACCCCGACACGCTCGAGGACGTCTTCAAGGCGCTGGCCAACCGGACCCGGAGGGGCATCCTCGCCGTGCTCCACGACCACGGAGGGTCGATGAGCTCGCACGACATCGCCCGGCGCTTCGACATCCCGTGGCAGGGTGTCTCGCGCCACCTCCGTCTCCTCACCGAGGCCGGGCTGCTCGTCTGTGACGTGCGCCGCAACGAGCGGGCCTACGCGCTCGACCGGGACCAGTTGCACCGGGTGGCCGGCCGCTGGGTCATGCGGGTGGCGACCGAGGGCACCGCCGACGCGCAGGGCAACCTCGTCTTCGACTTCGCCGAGTAGGACTTCGCCGAGGAGCTCTGCGCCGAGGAGTCCTACGCGGCGCTGTCCTCGAGCGCCCGGCGCAGGAACGACTCCACCTCGGAGAGGTCCACCGAGCGTCGCATGGGGGGCAGGGTCGAGAGCAGGACGCCGCGGTACGAGGCCGTGGCCAGCCGCGGGTCGAGGACGGCGACGACGCCGCGGTCTTCCGCGTTGCGGATCAGGCGGCCCGCGCCCTGGGCCAGCAGTGTGGCCGCACGCGGCAGGTCGACCAGCGAGAAGGCGCGTCCGCCGGCGCGCTCGCGGCGCGCCTGCAGCAGCGGGTCGTCGGGCCGCGGGAACGGGAGGCGGTCGATGGTCACGAGCGACAGCGCGCGGCCGGGGATGTCGACACCCTGCCAGAAGCCGAGCGTGGCGAAGAGGCAGGAGGTCTCGTCGTGGGCGAACTCCTCGAGCAGCCGGCCCTTGGGGAGGTCGCCCTGCCGGAGGAGGGTGTAGGGGAGCTCGGGTGCGAGCGCCTCCGCCGCGGCCTCCGTGGCGCGCCGGCTCGTGAAGAGGGCGAGGGTGCGGCCGCCGGCTGCCCCCAGCAGCTGTGCCAGCT
>JBEKVF010000097.1:0-7563 GCA_049514295.1 Acidimicrobiales bacterium | reverse complement strand
GAAAGTGAAAGTGCTGGAAACGTCGGATCCTGAATGGTCCACGTCGAACCGCCGTCGATTGACTTGATGATTCCCGAGCCCCCACCGGCGTAACAGACCGCAGCGGACGGACAGGACACCGTGGACAGCGTGGTGACCCCTGGCGGCGGAGCCGAAGCGGACCAGGTGGAACCGCCATCGTTCGTCACGATGATGGAGGCCACGTGACCGCCGTCGTCACCGACGGCCACGCAGGTGGCGGAGTTCGGAGTGGCAGTCGGAGCGCACGAGACTGCCCGCACGTTCGTCAAGGGGGGATAAGTGGCGGTGGTCTGCCAATGGGGTGTGGCGGCGGCGGCCGGTGAGGACCGGAATTGACTACCGAGCACACCGGTGAGGGCGAGGGCCATCACCGTCGAGAGCGCGATGAGAGTCAGTCCTCGGACCGTGCGCACGGTCACCTCCTCCAGCCCAGGGGAGCGTTGATTCAAACGACCGATTGATCGTACCGCTCGATCGATCGAAATTCACTGGGTTGATGTGACTCCGGGAGGAACGGTCGCCGCTCTCAGGGTGGCGGGGCGGGGAGTACGACGTTGGGCGGTGTCCGCCCGGCCAAGATGTCGGCGACTCCCTGGCAGGCGAGGCGGGCCATGCGGGTCCTCGTGGCGATGGTGGCGCTCCCGATGTGAGGGAGCAGCGTCGCCCGGGGGGCGGTGAGCAACCGGGGGTTGACCGCCGGCTCGCCGTCGAAGACGTCGAGTCCCGCGGCGAAGAGGGTGCCTGCCTCGAGCGCATCGACCAGCGCATCCTCGTCCACCACCGGCCCACGGGCGGGATTGACGAGGACCGCCGTCGGCTTCATGAGGGTGAGTTCCGCCGCGCCGATGAGATGGCTGGTGGACTCGGTCAGCGGCACATGCAGGCTCACGACGTCGGAGCGCCCGAGCAACTCGTGGAGAGTCGGGACCCAGCCGCTCAGACCGGTGTCGTGTCGGGTGGTGTGGATGACCTCCATGTCGAAGCCCGCCGCTCTCTGCGCCACGGCCTGCGCAATGCGGCCGAAGCCCACCAGCCCAAGGGTCGCACCGTGCACGTCTCGGGCAAGGTGGGTGCCGAATCCCCACCCCGTCCAGCGGCCCTCCCGCAGGTCCCGTTCGGCCTCCGACGCCAGACGTGTGGCGGCGAGGATCAGGAGGAACGCGAGGTCGGCGGTGGTGTCATCGAGCACTCCCGGCGTGTTGCACACCGTGATGCCCAGCCTGGTGGCGGTGTCGACATCGATGTTGTCGTAACCGACCGCCGCGTTGGCCACGACACGGAGCTTTGCGGCTCTGCCCGACTCGAGGACGGTCGCGTCCATGCGATCGGTGAGATGACAGACGATGCCGTCGAACTCCGGTGCCAGCCTCGCCAGTTCGTCTGCCGTGAGCGGGTCATCCGGCACCACGATCTCGTGGCCGGCCTCGACGAGGGGATCGGTCCCACCGTCGGTCAGCGGGCGGGTGACGAGGACGCGCGACACCTAGTGGGTCGTGTAATTGATGGCGCCGGCACCCTTCACGCCGATGGCGAAGCAGAAGCAGTGGATCGGTGCGTGGTCGCTGATCGGGCGCAGCGAGTGCACCTTGTCCGGCGGGATGTAGACCAGGTCGCCCTGGGAGATCTCGCGGTCCTCGCCGTCGATCGTCATGATCCCCTTCCCGTTCATGACGTAATAGAACTCGTGGGTGGGGTGGGAGTGCGGATCGACCAGGCCCCCACCGGGGACCTCGAATTCGTTGACCAGCTCCAGATAGCCCCCGTCGGTGATGTCCTTGAATTCGCGGGACTCGATCATCCACCAGACCGGAACGGTGCCGTTGTGCTCGACGACCGGCGCCTTCGCCTCAATGCTGCGCACATCCATCCTGAGGGCCTCCCAAAGGTTTCCTAGACTGACTCCGGTGTCAGGTTAGGCCGCGGAGCGCCGGGGGCGCACCGCCGTTTGACATGGGTCGACGCGGACGAAAGTGAGCGATGTCCACAGACGGGTCAGTACAGGGAGGCAGGGTCGTGGTGCCCGGGCGCCTGACCGAGGACGCGTGGTCGCCCTTCGGCTGGCTCCCCGTCGCCGACACCGACCCCCGGGACGGTGCGCACCGGATGACGTTCGAATGGGCCGATGCCCACGTGAACCTCATTGGTCACACTCTGGACGAGGTCCCCGAGACGGCACGCGGCTTGCGCTGCGAGATGCTCTACCGCCACGACACCCACACCCAGTCCCTGTTGTCGATCAACGTCCCTGCCGTCATTGCCGTGGCGCCCGCGGGGGTCGAGTTCACCGACGAGCGAGACGCCGAATCGATCTGCGCCTTCCGGATTGAGCCCCTGGAGCCGCTGGTGCTGCACCTGGGCACGTGGCACTGGGGCCCGTTCCCCATTCATGCGCCGGAAGTACGCCTCTTCAACGTACAGGGGCTCCGCTACGCCGAGGACAACCGGTGCATGGACCTGGCCGCCATGGGCCTGTCCGTCGAGGTGGACCTCACGTGAGCGTGCCGAAGCGCGAGGGGACCGGCCGTGGAGCTTGACGAAGCCGAAGAGGCCGAGGTCGTGACGGCCTCGGTCGCGGACCTGATCGACGCGATGACGGCGCGGGAGATCCAGCCCGATGCCCAGGGGCGACAGACCTTCACCACCTCCAGCCCCGACTGGTGGGTGGGAGGTCGCACCTTCGGGGGGATGGTGGTGGCGCAGGCCCTGAGCGCGGCCGTGCAGACTGCCCCACCTGGGCTCGAGGTGCACTCGCTTCACGGCTACTTCCTGCGCCCGACGCCCCCCGGCTCGCGGGCCACCCACGTCGTCGACCGCGTGCGTGACGGGCGATCGTTCAGCACGCGGGAGGTCGTGAGCGTGGTGGAGGGCAAGGAGACCTTCCGCATGACCTGCTCGTTCCACGTCCCCGAGGACGGCGACGACTACCAGCTGCCCGTGGGGCCGGGGATCCCGCCGCCGAACGAGATCGATGGCGTCGAGGCCCCGTTCCCGTTCGACATCCGCGAGCTCGGCGCCACCGAGCAGCGCCACGACGGGACGTTCCTCTCGACGCGCCGGTGCTGGTTCCGCACCCGCCAGCCCCTGCCCGACGATCCCGCCGTGCACGCCTGCATGCTGGCCTACTTCTCGGACATGACCGGCGCCGCCTTCCGCCCTCTGAGCCTCGGGGTCTGGGGAACCCACACCGACGCGAGCCTCGATCACGCCGTCTGGTTCCACCGCCCCTGGCGAGCCGACGCGTGGAGCATCTTCGACCTCCATACGCTCGTCAACGCGGGCGGGCGTTCCACCATTCGCGCCACGATGCACGGTGAGGACGGCTCCCTCCACCTGAGCATGGCGCAGGAGCTGCTGATCCGGGAGCTGGACGAGCCGATGGTCTTCAAGCCACCACCCTGGGTCAACAGGGACGCAGCGACAGGAGGAGATGATGGGCCTGCTTGATGGCCGGAGGGCCGTGGTGACCGGCGGCGGCTCGGGGATCGGGAGGGCGACCTGCCGGCGCATGGCCGCCGAGGGTGCGCGGGTGGCCGTGCTCGACGTCGACGGGGAGTCGGCCGAGTCGGTGGCGCGGGAGATCGACGGGGTCGCCTTCGGCGTCGACGTCGGTGATCCCGACGCGCTCCGTGGCACGGTCGACGCGGCGGCCGCGGAGTTGGGGGGCCTGTCGATCATCTACAACAATGCGGGCACTTCCACGTTCAACAAACTGCACGAGATGGACCCGGCCGAGTGGGAGCGGGTCCTCCGGGTGAACCTGACCGGCGTGTGGGCGGGCATCCGGGCTGCCGTCCCGCACCTGCTGGCGGCCGGTGGTGGCTCCATTGTGAGCACCGCATCCATCAGCGGGACGCGCCCCGCGGCGGGCGAGGGGCCGTATGCCGCCAGCAAAGCGGCGGTGGCGGCGCTGACCGCGTCGGCGGCCCTGGAGTACGCACCCTCCATCAGGGTGAACGCCGTGTCGCCGGGCATGATCCGCACGGCCATGACAGCGCCGATGTTCGAGTTCATGCCGAACCAGGTCGAGCGCTTCGAGAAGGGGACACCCGTTGGCCGGATCGGTGAGCCCGAGGACATTGCCGACGTCGTGGTCTTCCTGTGCTCGGACCTGGCGCGCTTCGTCACGGGGCAGAACATCGTCGTGGACGGTGGGCTGACCCTGCACGGCTCGGGCGTCGACGGGATCTTCGACCTGGTGTTCCCGCAGGGGTAGGCCGCCGGACTGAGGCGTCCGTGATCCGGGGTGCGGCGCCCGGCGCCGGTTCCGGCGGTACCGCGGGGCGGCTCGCCAGGCGGGCTCGTCAGGCGTTGGGGTCGAACAGCGCCCGGTAGACCATGGTGGTCATGGTCTCGAGGGCCACGTCGTCGATCGGCTGGCCGACGAACTCGCGCAGGTAGTGGAAGCGGTCGAGCATGGCGAGTGTGGCCATCCCGGCTGCGTCCGGGTCGATGATGTGGCCCGAGGAGTCCGGTCCGATCTGCTTGGCGAGCGCCCCCGACATCACCGTGAAGGTGTTGCGGATCACGTCGATCAGCTCGGGGTCGATGGTGGCCAGGTCGGTCCAGGACCGGAACAGCGGCGCGTAGCGGGTCCAGAGCTCGGAATAGGCCCGGATCCAACCGTGCACGTCCTCCCACTGCGGCGCGTCCCCCTGGGCGGGCAGGGTGCTCAGCGCGTCGTAGAGCTTCTGCGCCTCGGTGGCCGCTTCGCTCACGAGCGCCCGCAGCAGGTCCTCCTTGTTCGAGAAGTACAGGTAGAACGTGCCGTGCGACGTCTTGGCGATCTCGACGACGTCGTTGACGCGGGTGGCGTGGTAGCCCCGCCTGTCGAAGGCGACCATGGCCGCATCGAGGAGCCGGCGCATGGTCCGCCGGCCCTGGCTGCGCAGGACGCGCTTGCTCGCCGGCGCGCCGACGGCGTCGCCGTCCGAGAGGGGCAGGCCGTCGGGCCCGTCTGCGCTGCCCGCCCGACCGGCGGAGGTCGGCGTCACCGACCTGGTCGCGGCAACCCGGGAGGGGACCTTCGACGTCACCGATTTCTTGGCTGACGAGGAGCGTGCCGACACCTTGGTGGCGGGTGCCGGGTCACGTTGGACTCGCGGCGCTCCCATGCCTGGTGAATGGTAGTGCCGGGCACGGTCGAAATGGCTAACCTGACACGGTGGTCAGGTTTGGTTGGGGCAAAAAATGAGTCGGGACCAGGCAATTCGCGTTTCGTCACCCGCCGCGAGGCCAGTTCTGTGACGTCCGCGGCCTCCTCGCCGACCGGTCCGGTGGTGACCTCGCTGGCTGACGCCGTGGCGCGGAACGTGCAACCGGGGGACACCGTGCTCGTGATGCTCGGCCACAGCCGCTGGACGGCGGCGGCACGGGAGCTGGCCCGTCAGTTCTGGGGCACCGATCCGGGCTTCACCCTCGTCATGACCAGCCTGGGCGCACTCGGCGCGCTCTTCTTCCGTGGCGGGCTCGTCCGCAAGGTCGTCACCGCCTATTCCGGCAACAGCTTCCCCACGTACACGCCGAACCCGGTCTTCCGGCAGGCCTACGAGTCGGGCGAAGTCGAGGTCGAGCACTGGTCCATCCTCACACTGTCCCAGCGCCTTGAGGCCGCCGCCCGCGGGCTGCCTGCAGCGGTGACCGGGTCGCTGGTCGGGTCGTCCATGGCCGAGAACGAGGCATTCACCGTCGTCGAGTCCCCGTTCGGCCCGCTCGGCGTGCTGCAGCCACTGGTTCCCGACGTGGCGCTGGTGCACGCGGCCGCCGCCGACCCGGCGGGCAACCTCGCGTTCTCCGAGCCGCTCCTCGACGGGGTGTGGGGGGCCTGGGCGGCGCGGCGGGGTGTCGTGGCGACCGTGGAGCGCGTCGTCGACGACCTCGAAGGCCTGGGACACCGTGTCCGGGTCCCCGGTCACCGGGTCCTGGCGGTGGTGGAAGCGCCCTACGGCGCCCACCCGGGCGGCTGCTACGCGCCGGGCCTGCCCGTACGGAGCTACGGCGAGGACATCGCGCACTGGAGCGCGGTCGCCGCGGCCGCGGCGCACGGCGCGCTCGATGACTACGTGGACGAGTGGGTGCTCGGCCCGGCGACGCACGAGGACTACCTCTCACGGGTGGGCACGGAACACCTGCTCTGGCTCGAAGGGCGTTCCGACCCGATGTCGTGGAAGGCCGACGCCGACGCCAACCCGGTCGTCGAGGACCACGCCTTCACCCCGTGGGAGCAGGCGGCGTCCCTGGGGGCGAGAGAGATCGAGCGGGTCGTCGGCGAGGTGGATGCCGACGCCGTGCTGGCCGGGGCGGGCGTAGCCAACCTGGCCGCCTGGGTCGCTGTGGCGCGGGCGAGAGCGGGCGGCAGCCGAGTGACGCTCACGGCCGAGCTCGGCCTGTGGGGCTACGAGCCCACGCCGGCGGACCCGTACATCTTCAACCAGCGTGTCTTCCCCGCCACCCCGTACCTCTCCGACGCGTCCGCCGTCCTCGGCATGGTGATCGGCGGCCCCGGCACGAGGACGGTGGGGTGCCTCGGCGCGGCGGAGGTCGACAGTGCCGGGTGCCTGAACTCGACCGAGCTGGCGGGCGGGCGCTTCCTGGTCGGCTCGGGAGGCGCCAACGACGTCGCCACCCGGGCCACGGCGTGCGTCGTGGTGACGCTGGCCCGACCGGAACGGCTGCCCCGCAGCGCGGCCTACGTCACGTCACCGGGGGAGCGGGTGGCGAGCGTGGTCACCGACAAGGGCATTCTCCGTCGCGAGGACGGGGTGCTCCGCTTGGCCGCGGTGCCCTCCGGTGAGGGGACGTTGGAGGAGAGGGTGCGCGCGTTCACGTCGTCATGTGGCTACGAGCCGGAGGTGGCGCGCGAGGTGGAGGACCTGCCCGCGGTGAGCCTGCAGGAGGTGCGGGCGCTGCGGGAGTTCGACCGCCAGCGGCTCTTCCTGGTGTGAGTGGTAGAGATTCAGGGTCATGCGGGTTCAGGGGTGAACGGTGGCCGAAAGGCCCTCCAAGTACAGTGACCGCCTGCGGTCGAGGATGAGCGGCGAGAGCCGGTTCGGGGGTACGAGATGACTGGTTGGAACGATGGGGAGGCAATGCGAACGAGGTGCAAGGGTGCCGTGGCACGGGCCGCCACCGGCGCCTGCGCGTTCTTGATCGTGGCCGCGGGAGCGGTCCTGGTCGGCCCGGCGTCGAGCGCGACGGCGGCGGTGCGCCCGCTGGCCGCCACGAGCAGCGCCTGCGCGGCGGCGAACAAGTCGCCCGGCGTCACGGCGACCACGATCAGCACCGGGGCCATGTCGACCCTGACCGGGCCGATCGCGTCGAACTTCGAGTCGCTGGCACCTGGCATCCAGGCCTACTACGACTACGTCAACGCCCACGGCGGGGTGGACGGGCGCAAGATTCAGCTGACCTACAACACGGACGACACCGGGAACCCCAGCCAGGACACGGCGCTGGAGCACACCCTGGTCGACCAGGACCATGTCTTCGCCGTGTCGGGAGTGGCCACCGCCTTCTTCACGCCGACCTACTTCGTGCAGACCTGCA
>JBEKVF010000096.1:0-7566 GCA_049514295.1 Acidimicrobiales bacterium | reverse complement strand
CGGAAGTCGAGCGTGTCCGCGTCCTTGATGCACGGCACGAGCAGCGTGCGGCTGCCGTCGCTCTTCTCCTGGTCCACGGCCAGGCCCAGCCCGACGTGCTTGTGGTGGATGACGCCGGGCTTCCCGGTGCCGTCGGCGTCCTCGACGAAGGCCGAGTTCAGTGCCGGCACATCACTGAGGGCCCGCACCACGGCGTAGCCGATGAGGTGGGTGAAGCTCACCTTGGCCCCCGTCGTCCGCGCCAACTGGTTGTTGAGGACGAGGCGGTTGACCTCGAGCAGACGGGCGGGCACCGAGCGGACGCTCGTCGCCGTGGGCACGGTCAGGCTGGCCTCCATGTTGGCCACGATGCGCGAGGCGGCGCCCCGCAGGACGGTCGCCTGCTCGTCACCCGCCTCGGCGGCGGGAGTCGGAGCCGGGGCGGCGGCCGCCGGCGCGGCGGCCTGGGCCTGGGAGGGGGCCGCGGGCTGGGGGGCGGGAACGGGGGCGGGCCGGTAGTCGGCGAAGAACTCCCGCCAGCTGTCGCTGACCGAGGACGGGTCGGCCAGGAATCGGTCGTACATGTCGTCGACCAACCAGGCATTAGGCCCGAACGAGCCTCCCGCTCCACCGAACTGCGTCATGGTTCAACCCTACCGGCGGCGGTCGGCACCGGGAGTCGGGTTGGTAGCGTCTGCCCTGCCCATGAGCTATCCGGCCGCCCTCCACGTCACCTTGCGGCCTGGGCCGGCACCGGGCGCCGTGACCGTGGTGTTCGTCCACGGGTCGCTCGACCGGGGGGACAGCTTCCGGCGGGTCATGCGGCGGCTGCCCGAGCTCGCCACGCTCGCCTACGACCGCCGGGGGTACCAGGGCTCCCGGGGCGGGGGCGTGGTGGACCTGGGCGGCCACGTGCAGGATCTCCTCTCAATTGCAGAGGAGGCGCGCTCGGAGGGTGGCGGCCCCGTGGTCGCCGTCGGCCACAGCCTCGGGGGCGACGTCGTGGTGGGCGCGGCGCTGGCGGAGTCGGGGGCATTCGGCGCCATCGGGGCCTACGAGCCCCCCATGCCGTGGCTCGGCTTCCGCCGCAACTCGTCCGGAGGGGCCCGCGCCTGGCCGGCGATGGCCGACGACCCCGGCGAGGAGGCCGAGCGCTTCTTCGCCCGGATGGTGGGACCGGCGGCCTGGTCCCGCCTCACCGAGGCGGGACGGGCTGATCGACGCGCCGACGGTCCGGCCCTGGTGGCCGACCTGCGCAGCCTGCGGGGCGAGGGCCCGCCGTTCGACGTGACCGCGTTGGCCGTGCCGTCCGTGTTCGGCATGGGTGGGCCGACGACGTCGCCGCATCACCGCGCCAGCGTGCTGTGGCTGGGCGAGCACGTCCCCGACGCGGTCATCTACGAGATAGAGCGGGCCCAGCACGGCGCGCATCTGTCGCACCCGGATCACTTCGCCGCGCTGACCCGCCTCGTGGTCGAGCGGGCGGGAGGCCCGGCGGGCCGTTAGGCCGAGGAGAACGGCAGCCCGCCGTCCCCCATCGTGGAGGAGTGCGCGGAGGACGGGTGCTTGAGGCGCCGCGACAGCATCTCCTCGTACTCCACCCCCTTGCCCTCGCTCTTCATGCCGGTGATGAGCGGGGAGTTCGAGAGGAACACCGCGCCCATGAACATGACGAGCAGCGAGACGGCCTCGAGCGGGCCGTAGGGCCCCGAGGTCCGCAGGCTGTCGCCGTAGAGGGCGATGCCCAGGCAGATGCTGACGAGCGGGTCGACCAGCACCAGGGTCGACTGCGAGGCGGCCAGGGGCCCGGCGTGGAAGGCGTTCTGGGTCAGGAACAAGCCGAGCAGGCCGAAGACGATGACGCCATAGGTCTGCCAGTGCTCGAACATGGTCACCCAGTCGTTCGCCGCGAAGTCGCTCACGACCTTGATGAGGGCGGCGGTGAACGCGAAGGCGATGGCCGCCGCGCTGCCGAACATCGCGGCCTTCCACCAGCGGGGGCCCCACCGCGTGGCCACCACGGTGAGAACGATGAGGAACGTGGCGCTGCCGCCTACGACAATCCAACCCAGGTTGGTCGGCGTCGCGCCGCCGCCGCCGGGTGCGGCGAAATAAAGGAATCCCGAGAGCCCGAACGCGATGGCCGATGCTCCGATCCACTCGCGTGCGGAGATGGAGAAGCGGAAGTACGTCCCGAGGATGGCGATGAGGAACAGCAGCTCCATGGTCAGGATGGGTTGTACGACCGAGAGGCGCCCGATGTGCAGCGCGAACGACTGCAACAAGAAGGAGCAGATCATGAAGCCGAAGCCCAGGAGCCAGACGCCCCGCCGGATGGCGTGGGCCATGAGGCTGAGCCGCATCGTCGACTCCTCCGGGGCGTCCTCGACACCCATGCGCTGGAACACGCTGGTCAGCGCATTCGAGAGTGCCGCTGCGACCGCAAGGACATAGACCATCGGCTTGGTCAGAATCTACCTGCCGGCTGTCACGGAGCACGCAGTCGGCTCTCAGCTGGCACCCAGGTTCGCCAACCTGCGTCCGATAACCCCTCAGACGCAGGATTCATGTGCCAGGGACCGCTGCGCACCGGATCGGGTCTCTCTCCGGCGCGTTCCTGCAGAAATTCCCGAGAACATGACCAAAAAAAATGTGGCAATTGGGTTACGTTTACGAGCAATCTTCCGACATCGAGGTGGAGGAAGGGCGGGGGGCCGTCACCGGGGCGGTCGACGAACAAGGGAGTGCCATGGGAATCAAGGGGTTATTGAAGCGGTCGGCTGTCGCCGCCCTGGCAGCGGGGGCTCTGAGCCTGTCCGTCGTGGCCATCACGCCGTCCGCCAGCGGGGCGTCGACGAAGGCATCTTCGTCCTCGGGCGGGACCGCCACCATGGCGCTCGACGAGAACCTGGCCGGGTTCAACATCAACACCTCGGCCGCCTCGGAGTTCGTCCTGCAGGAGATCATGAACATGGTGTGGCCGCAGGCCTTCATCGTGAACAGCAAGCTCCAGCCGGTCATCAACAATCAGCTCCTCGAGAGCGCGGTGCAGACCAGCGACAGCCCCCAGACCATCGTCTACACGCTGAACCCCAAGGCCGTGTGGTCCGACGGGACGCCGATCACGGCCGACGACTTCATCTACAACTGGCAGGCCCAGAGCGGCAACACCGCCTACACCGACGTCGGCGGCAAGCCCTATGACGACGCCTCCACCTCCGGCTACAACCAGGTCCAGTCGGTCGTCGGCTCCAACCCCTCGGGTGGCGCCGCCTGCGCACCGGGCAGCACGGCCGATCGCAACGTCGGCCTGTGCCCGAACGGCCGCACCATCACGGTGACCTTCAAGCCGTCCTTCACCGACTGGCGGGCGATCTTCACCGACATCGTCCCGGCGCACATCGCCCGCACCGTCGGCTGGAACACCGGCTTCGTTGGCCCGACCCAGGCCATCTCGGGCAGCTGGTACACCATCACGAGCTACAACGAGAACCAGTCGGTGGTCCTGACCCGCAACCCCACCTACTGGGGCACGCCCGGCAAGCTCGACAAGATCGTCTTCCAGTTCTTCTCGGACGACAGCCAGCTGGTGCCGGCCCTGCAGAACAAGGAGATCAACATCTTCAATCCGACGACGGTGAACCTCTCGATCGTGCAGACGGCGACCCAGGTGCCGAACACGACCAAGGTGACGCTGCCCGGCCTGGAGTTCGAGCACTTCGACTTCAACCAGTCCGATCCGTACCTGGCCAAGGTCCAGGTCCGTGAGGCCATCGCCCACGGCGTGAACCGCCAGACGATCATCAACCGCACGGTGGGTGAGATCGCCAAGGGCATCACCCCGCTCGGCAGCCGCATGCTGATGCCGACCCAGAAGGGCTACAAGGGCACGACCTACGCCTACAGCCCGAGCACGTCGGCCAACCTGCTGAAGGAGCTGGGCTTCAAGAAGGCCTCGGACGGCTACTTCCAGCCCAACTACGGGCCGCAGAAGGGCCAGGACCTGACGTTCACGATCCAGTCGACGTCGGGCAACAGCATCCGGGCCCAGACGGAGGAGCTGTTCCAGGCCCAGATGAAGGCGATCGGGATCAAGATCAACATCCAGAACTACGACGCCAGCACGTTCTTCGGGACCAACCTGCCGACCGGCACGTACCAGATCGGCGAGTTCGCCTGGGTCAGCACGCCGTTCGTGTCGGGGAACCAGCCCATCTACTGCTCCTACACCAGCACCCAGTGCGGTGAGAACTGGACCCACTCGGCCAACTCCGAGGTGGACTCGTTGATGAGCCAGGGCTCGGCGGCCCCGAGCGCGTCGCACGAGACCACGAACTACAACAAGGCCGACGCCATCCTGTGGCAGAACATGGTCACGCTGCCCCTGTACCAGAAGCCCCAATTCTGGGCCTGGTCCAACAACCTCAAGGGCGTGCTCCCGAACACCTCCAGCGTCGGCGTCACCTGGAACGCCGAGGACTGGACCGTCAGCGGCTAGTTCGGCGCGACTGGACGCAAGAGAGGGGTCGGCCGTCACGGTCGGCCCCTCTCTTGACTTTCCAGCCCCCTAGAATCCCTCCATGTTCGCCTACGTCATTAGGCGCTTGCTGATCAGCATCGTCGTGCTGTTCTTCGCGACGATCTTCGTCTTCGTCCTCGTCGCCAGCTCGGGCAACCCCCTGGCGCTGCTGCGGACCAATCCACACATCCCCCACTCGACCATCGTGGCGAGGGAGAACCTGCTCCATCTCAACGACCCCCTGTGGCAGCGCTACTGGATCTGGTTCAGCGGCGCGATCCACGGGAACCTCGGTACCACCATCAACGGCCAGGACGTGGCGTCCGAAGCGATGTCCCACCTGTTCGTGACCCTCCGCATGGTGGTCATCGCCACCGTCATCGCGGTGTTCATCGCGATCTTCATGGGCGTCCTGGCCGCGGTGCGCCAGAACAAGGTCACCGACCACGCGATCACGGTTACCAACTTCGTCCTGCTGGCCACGCCGGTCTTCGTGCTGGGCCTCGCGCTCAAGGAGTTCGTGGCGATCCCGATCAACCAGCACCTGAACACGATCGTCTTCTACACCGACGGGGAGCAGAGCCCCACGCTGAGCGGGTCGTTCTTCAGTCGATTGCCCGACTACGCCGAGCACACCGCGCTGCCGGTCCTGTGCCTCATCCTCGTCTCGTACTCGTCGTGGGCGATCTACCAGCGCTCGTCGATGATCGAGACCCTCGACGCCGACCACGTCCGGCTGGCCCGCGCCAAGGGTCTGAGCCAGCGCCGGGTGCTCATCCGCCACGTCCTTCGCAACGCCCTCATCCCGGTCACGACCGTCGTCGCGCTGGACTTCGCCGCCGTGCTCGGCGGCGCCATCATCACCGAGATCGTCTTCGGGTGGCAGGGGCTGGGGCAGTGGTACCTGAGCGGCGTCACCAACCTCGACACGAACGTGATGCTGGCCTACCTCCTCATCACGGCCACCTTCGTGATCCTCTTCAACCTCGCCGCCGACATCCTCTACGGCGTGCTGGACCCGAGGATCCGCTATGCCTGAACCGCTGGCGCAGGAGAACTTCGTGATCCAGACGCCGGAGCAGGTCGGCACGGTCGAGGCCGGCAGCCACACGCTGGCGGGGGTCGGTGCGGGAGTCGAGCTCTCGGGCGGGGACGCCCACGGGCTCTCAGGGGAGGCCAAGAGCCAGTCCCGCATCGTCCTCAACCGGTTCTTCCACCAGCGGCTGGCCATGATCGGGCTCTGCACCTTCGCCCTGCTGGGCATCGCCTCGGTGATCGTCGGCCACTTCTGGCAGTACAGCTACACCACCATCACCAACAATCTCAACGACCCCCCGTCGTGGACCAACCCCTTCGGCACCAACGCCATCGGCAACGACATGTTCGCCCAGGTCATGGCCGGAGTCGAGAAGGACATACAGATCGCCCTGACGGTGGCCGCGATGGCCACGATCATCGGGGTGACGGTGGGCGCCATCGCCGGCTTCTACCGCGGCTGGGTCGACTCCCTGCTCATGCGCTTCGTCGACCTGGTGCTGGTGCTGCCGGTCCTGGCCGTCCTGATCGTGCTGGCCAACAAGCTGTCCAAGGAGTCGGACAACTGGCTGGGCCTGGCGATCATCATCGGCCTGCTGTCCTGGACCTACGTGGCCCGCCTCGTGCGGGCGGACTTCCTCTCACTGCGCGAGCGCGACTTCGTCGAGGCGTCACGGGCGCTCGGCGCCACGAACCGTCGCATCATCGTCAAGCACATGCTGCCCAACGCGGTCGGTCCCATCATCGTCAATGCGACGCTCACCGTGGGGCTGAGCATCATCTTCGAGTCCACGCTGTCGTTCCTCGGGCTCGGCGTCCAGCCGCCCAACGTCTCGCTCGGGCTGCTGGTCGACCAGGGCCAGGACTCGGCGACGACCGAATGGTGGCTCTTCGTGTTCCCCGTCATCTTCCTCATCGTCCTGATCCTCTCCATCTTCCTCATCGGCGACGGTCTGCGCGAGGCGTTCGACCCCAAGAAGAGCCGGGTCAGGGCCTGAGTGACCGAGCCGTCCCTGCAGGTCGAGCGTCTGGAGGTCGACTTCCCGACCAAGGACGGCGTCGTCCACGCCGTGCGGGGCATGGACTTCACGCTGGCCCCGGGCGAGGTCCTGGGCATCGTCGGCGAGTCGGGATCGGGCAAGTCCGTGACCGCGTTGGCGGGCATGGGCCTCCTCCCCAAGAGCGCGGACGTGCGCGGCTCCATCCGCTTCCAGGGCCGTGAGCTCCTGGGCCTGAAGGAGAAGCAGCTGACCAAGATACGCGGCACCGGCATCGCCATGATCTTCCAGGACCCGATGACCTCGCTGAACCCCGTCTACACGATCGGCTGGCAGATCGCCGAGGCGATCCTGGCGCACCAGGACATCTCCAAGAACGCCGCCAAGCAGCGTGCCATAGAGCTGCTGGCCAAGGTCGGCATCCCGAACCCCGCGGAGCGAGTGGACAACTACCCGCACGAGTTCTCCGGCGGCATGCGCCAGCGGGCGGTGATCGCCATCGCCATGGCCAACGACCCCGAGGTGATCCTGGCGGACGAGCCGACCACCGCGCTCGACGTGACGGTGCAGGCCCAGGTGCTCGACTCGCTCAGGACGGCCCTCACCGAGACGGGCGCGGCGCTCCTTCTCATCACGCACGACCTTGGTGTCATCGCCGGCATCGCCGACCGCGTCCTGGTCATGTACGCCGGGCGGGCCGTGGAGACCGGCACGGCCGAGGACGTCTTCTACCGGCCGTCCATGCCCTACACGCTCGGCCTGCTCGGCTCGTTGCCCCGCCTCGACAGCGACGGGAGCGAGCGCCTGCGCCAGATCCCGGGGTCCCCCCCCTCCATGCTCGGCGACCGCACGGGCTGCCCTTTCGTTCCCCGCTGCCCGCTGGCGGCCGAGATCTGCACGACCACGGAGCCCGAGCTCGTGGTCGTGCCGTCGGTCACCTCCGAGGAGGGCGGCCACCGGGCGGCCTGCCACTTCGCAGAGGCAGTGGGCCGAGGGGACCATGGCGGGGTCTTCACCGACGGCGTCGTGGACAAC
>JBEKVF010000095.1:0-7602 GCA_049514295.1 Acidimicrobiales bacterium | reverse complement strand
GGACGCCTTGGTCGCCATCTGCTCTGTGACCTTGGACTTCTGCTTGCTGGCCTGCGTGGCGAGGCTGGCGATGACGCCCTCGATGTCGACGTGCGAATACCACACGTCGAGGTTGCGCGACTCGGCCAGGCGACGCATCTCGCGCCGGTACGTCGTCCCGACCTCCTTCGCCGCGCTGGCACAGTCCTTCTTCGAGAAATTCTGGTCCCGTCCCGCGATGACGACGCTCGCCGCCAGGCGTTTGAGGTCCCACTCCCAGGGTCCCGGCAGCGTCTCGTCGAAGTCGTTGACATCGAACATGATCGACCGCTCGGGCGACGCGAACAGTCCGAAGTTGCTGAGGTGCGCGTCGCCGCAGACCTGAGTCGTGAGACCCGAATCGGGCGTCGTGGCCAGGTCGGACGCCATGATCAGCGCGGCACCACGGTAGAAGGTGAACGGCGAGACGAGCATGCGTCCGTAGCGGATCGGCACCAGCTCGGGCACCCGTGACACGGCCTGTCGCTCCAACAGGCCCACCGGGTCAGGGCGCGTGGACGCGGGCTCGAAGGCCGCATGGGATGCCCGCGGCACACGTACCCGCGCCTCCTTGCCCAGCAGGGACCGTTGCTTCGGCGTCAGATGGACCATCTTGTGCGCCGACTTCGGTGGTGGTGCTGTGGCCTGCGGTGTCGTCATCGTCATCGTTCCTTTTCCTCCCCGGGCGCGAAGCACTGAGAGCCTGCCAACGCCCGCCTCCTACCATGCCCTCCCCGGCGCCGATTTCCTAGGGACTTTCGTCATGGGTTCGGCGTCGCGCGGGTCGCCCTGGGATCACAATCGCAGGTTGGCGGCGATTGTGACAACGAGGTGGGCCTGGGGCCGATCATGACCCTCGCCTTCGAGTGTCTCGACACCGTGCGGTTCCAGGTGCAGGAGATGGCCCGGGTCGAGAAGATCATCAGTGACGATGCGATCCAGGTCGAGCTCGACATCTACAACCGGCTGCTGCCCGGGAAGCGTGAGCTGTCCGCCACCCTGTTCATCGAGCTGACTTCGGACGGAGCGCTCCGGGAGTGGCTGCCACGGCTGGTCGGGATTGAGCACCAGGTCGGCGTTTGGATCGACGGCGACGTGGTGGCGAGCTTCACCGAGGCCCAGGTGGCCGCCTTCGGGGACGCAGAGGAGGTCGCCCTGGTGTCCACCCACCCGGCCTACGAGGCCCGGACCGTCCTGCCCCCGGCGGCGAGGGATGAGCTCCTTGGGGACCTCCTCGGGACAACAAAGCCTCTACCTATTGGCTGACCAGGGACAATTCTGTGCGCAAGTCTTTACAGATGCTCACGTCATAAGCCATACTCTTCGTTCGCCGAATTCGGAGCCGGCGCTTTCGGTCGTTGCACCGAAAGGGCCCCCGAGCAGGGCGAATGCAAATATCCGCCTGAGTATTCGTTACCGAGGAAGTGTTTCCCATGATCGCCGCCACGTGGCGTAAGCAAGCCGCCTGCCGGGGACTGGACGTCGAGGCGTTCTACCCCGTCACCGAGGACGAGGCCGACGCGGCCGAGGCCAAGGCTGTCTGCGCCGTCTGCCCGGTCCGCCAGGCGTGCCTGGAGCACGCCCTGGCCCACCGCGAGCGTGAGGGCATCTGGGGCGGCACGACCGAGCGGGAGCGTCGGCGGATTGTGCGGCAGCGCCGCAAGTCCGCCTGACGGACCCGACCACGCGTCCCGCGACGAGCGGGAACACCATCGCGCTGGTAGAGAGGTTCCGCTCCCCGCATTCTCGATCCCCCTCGCGTGCCCCTCCCCGGTCTGCCGCGCGGTCGCATTCGAGGGTCGGTCGGTGCACCCCGGATTGATTACATCACCGGGTCTCGTGTAGATCTGGCCTTCGATGTTTCAAGCCCGTGGAGAAGAATCGATCGAATGAGCACGTGGAGGCGACTGCTGACGGTGTCGGGGGTGGTCGCTCTAGGCCTTTCGCTCACTGCGTGCGGCAACAGCTCGAGCACCGTCAGGGTCACGACGTCCCCCGCCACAGCGCCGAGCCAGGCCAGCGTCCGGAAGGACGTCCATTTGCTCAACTGCGGCGCAGCAAAGGGTGGCTGGTCGGCTGGTGGCACGGTGCAGAGCCCGCTGAGCCACTCGGCGACCTTCGACATCACCGTGTTCTTCACCTCGTCAGTGGCGGAGAACCTAGATTATGGGTCGACCTCGGTGCCGTTGAAAGCCGGCCAGATCAAGCTCTGGTCGGTCAATGCGATCTTCGCCGCACCGAGCACCGTGCTCTGCGTGCTGACCAGCATCACCACCAGCTGAGCTGGGTACGGCTTCCCGCACTGCGCACGGTGGCGGTGCGAAAGGTGACGTCGGGCAGTCCAGTCGTCCCTACCTCTTGCTGAGCTTCACGGTCGTCGTCGTCCTGGGCGCCACCTGGGTCGTCTGGCCGAGGGTGCAGGGGAACGGATTCCACGGCTCGGGCTGGGTGTTCGTGTAGACGTCGCCGGGAATGGTCGTCGTGGTCGTCGTGGTGGGACCGGTGGTGGTTGTCGTCGCCGCCGGGGCACCTGTGGACGACGAGCCCGTGACAGTGAGCTGGGAGCCGGCGATCAGGAGTGAGACCGTCTGACCGCTCAGGCTCGAGTCGGCCACGTAGGTGACGGGTCCGCTCAGCACCGAGTCGAGCGTGAGTGCGGCCTCGTAGCCGGTGGGACCGTAGAGGATCTCGGACGGGCCGCCCGCGGCGAGTTGGGATGAGGCGTCACCGATCTGGGCGACCGTGAATCCCTGTGCGGTGAGCGCGGTGGCGGTGGTGTGCGCGATGCCGTTGACCGTCGACGCGTTCAGGACGTTGACGCTGACCTGACTGTGGACCTCGGTGGGAACGGTCGTGGGAGCGGCGGTGGCCGTGTGCTTGCCCTTGCCCTTGGCGGGCGTGGTGGCCGGCGTCGTGGCGGCGAGCTGCGTCCCGATGGCGTTGAAGCTGTCGATCATGTTCTGGGCGTACGGCTCGGCCAGCTTCAGCACCGAGGCCCCCCCGTCGGTGGTGTACCCGATCGTGGGCAGCGTCTCGGTGACCAGGTGCGACGACGGGAGGCCCCGGAAGTCCTGGGCGATGTTGAGGAGGTCACTCTGGCTGAGCGTGTCGTCGATGGTCAGGTTGCCGACCGCGGCACCGATGAACGAGTTCATGGCGAGCGGGTTCGTGACGGACGCGTTCACCTTGGCCAGCACGGCACGGAAGAAGGCGTCCTGACGCTGGATGCGGCTGAAGTCCGACTGGCCGTCGTACTCCCAGTAGCCGTTCGAGTTCATGTAATAGAGGTGCCGGCTGCGCACCAGCTGGAGGGCGGTCGTCCCGTTCACCACCTGGCAGCCCGTCGTGGTCACGTCCAACCCGGTGTACTGGTCCTTGACCTCTGTCGGGAAGTCCATGGTGATGCCGCCCAGTGCGTTCACCATGCCCGAGAAGCCGGGGAAGTCCACCGACATGTAGTGGTTGACCGGGATGTCCAGGACCTGCTCGATGGTCTGCACGAGGAGGTCGGGGCCGGAATTGAACGCAGCGTTGATCCGGTTCATGCCCGAGATCCCGCTGACGTCGCCCGGGATGTCGACCCAGAGGTCCCGCGGGATGGAGAGGACGGTCACGGTCTTGGTGGCGGGGTCGAAGCGGGCCACCATGGTGACGTCGCTGCGCTGGCCCCCCGCGTTGGCCTCGTCACCGAATGCGTTGACCTGCGTGGCATTCGACACGAATGCCCTGGAGTCCGAACCGACGAGGAGGAGATTGAAAGGATTGCCGGGCGGGGCCTCGGCAACGAGGTGCTTGGCGTGGATCTTCTTGATCTGGTCGAAGCGGTAGGTGGCGTAGACGTAGAGGCCCCCGACCCCGATGGCAGCGACCAGGACGATGAACGAGAGCGCGTACAGGGCGCGGCGCCGCCACCGGTGCCGGCGCTGCTGCTCCTTTTTGCGAGTCTTGCGGAACTCGGCCTGGAGGTCGGCCCGCGACCGGGCCGACTCGGAGGGGACCTGGTCGGGGTCGGGCGGCTCCAGCGTCTCGGGGTCGTCAGGGGTCAAGAACCAGAAAATACCTGGCCGGGTGGTCCGGTAGCCTTCGCCGGTGCATTTCGACCTGCCAGACGAACTGCTCGAGCTCCGCGACTCCGTGCGGCGACTCGCTCAGGACCAGGTGAAGCCCAGAGCCCGCGCGATCGACAAGGACGGGGCCTACCCGACCGACCTCTTCGAGGCGTTCCGGGACACCGGCCTGCTCGGGCTGTGCATCCCGGTGGACTACGGGGGCTCGGGCGCGGGGATCCTGGGACTCGCCATCGCGATCGAAGAGATCGCCAAGTACTCCAACACCGCGGCCCTGATGCTGTTGCTGACCCGGCTGCCCACGGGCCCCGTCATGATCGCCGGCACCGACGAGCAGAAGCAGCGGTACCTGCCGGGGATCTGCGAGGGCACCCTGCGGGCGGCCTTCGGGCTCTCGGAGCCGCAGGCCGGCAGCGACGTCATGGGGATGCGGACCCGGGGCGTGCCCGATTCGGGGTCGGACGGCGGCTGGGTGCTCAACGGCACGAAGTGCTGGATGTCGGGCGTGCGCGAGGCCGACTGGTACACGGTCTTCGCCAAGACGAGCGACCCCGCCAGCCGGGCTCACGACTCGGTCACGGCATTCATCGTCGAGCGAGCTTGGGGCGGGGTCGAGGTCGGTCGCACGGACCACAAGATGGGCGTGCGCGGGGTCGACACGGGGGAGCTCGTGCTGAGCGACGTCCACGTGCCGGCCGAGAACGTGATCGGCGAGGTCGGCGGCTTCCGACTGGCCATGCTCGGCCTCAACGCCATGCGCCCGATCGTGGCCGCCCGCGGCATCGGGCTGGCCGAGGGCGCGCTGATGTACGCCACCGAGTACGTGCAGCAGCGGGCGGCGTTCGGCAAGACCATCGCGGATTTCCAGGGGATCCAATGGGAGATCGCCAAGTGCGCCGTCGACATTGAGGCGGCCCGGCTCCTCACCTACCGGGCCGCGGTGCTGGCCGACGAGGGCAAATTCACCAAGGAGTACGTCCCGTACCTCTCCATGGCGAAGTACCACGCCACGGAGCTGGCCGTCCGCGCCTCGTCGCTGGCCGTCCAGCTGCTCGGCGCAGCCGGCTACATGGAGGACCACCCGACCGAGCAGTGGTACCGCGACGCCAAGCAGCTGACCATCGTCGAGGGCACGTCGCAGGTGCAGCTGGGACTGATCGCCCGCGGCGTCCTGGACCGGGACCTGTGGTGGGACTGACCTGGCCCGAGATCCTGGCCCGGCTGTCGCGCCGTGAGTCCCTCACCGCGGACGAGTCCGAGGGCGCGCTCGGTGTCGTCCTGGCCGGTGATGCCACGCCGGTGCAGGTCGGGGCCTTCCTCGCCCTCCTGCACGCCAAAGGGGAGACCGCAGACGAGGTGACCGGGCTGGCCCGGGCCATGGTCGACGCCGCCGTGCCCTGCCCTCTCGACCCGGGCGACCGCGTGGTGGTCGACCTGGTGGGCACAGGGGGCGACCGGCTGGCGAGCATCAACGTGACAACGCTGGCCGCCTTCATCACGGCGGGCAGCGGGGTGCTCGTGTGCAAGCACGGGAACCGGGCCGCCTCGTCGTCGGTGGGCACGGCGGACGTGCTCGAGGCCCTGGGAGTGGCCATTGAGATCGGGGCCGAGGGCGTTGCCCGCTGCGTGACGGAGGCAGGCATGGGCTTCTGCTTCGCCCAGCGCTTCCACCCCGCCATGCGCTTCGTCGGACCGGTGCGCAAGGAGCTGGGCGTGCCGACCGTGTTCAACTTCCTCGGGCCGCTCATCAACCCGGCGCGGACCAAGCACCAGCTCGTCGGCGTCAGCGACGCGACGATGGGGCCGATCATGGCGGGGGTCCTCGGGGCGACGGGCAGCCGCCACGCCATGGTCGTGCACGCCGACGACGGCCTCGACGAACTGAGCGTGACGTCGCCGTCGAGCGTGCTGGAGGTGCGGGGCGACGGCTCGGGCGAGTTCGAGGTGAGCGACTGGCGCGTCCATCCGGCCGCGCTGGGGTTCGCCCCGGCCACCATGGCGGACTTGCGAGGCGGCGATGCGGCCTTCAACGCGCGGATCATCCGCTCGGTGCTCGAGGGTGAGCAGGGCGCCCGGCGTGACATCGGCCTCCTCAATGCCGCTGCGGCGCTCGTCGTGGCGGGTCGCGTCACGGACCTCGAGAGCGGTGTGGAGGCAGCAGCCGAGTCGATCGACAGCGGCCGGGCCGTCGGCGTGCTGGACGCGCTGGTCGCTACGTCGCAAGAAGCGCTGCGCCGGCAGACGGTCTGATCCGCCAGGCGCGGCGCGGTGCGTGAGCCGCCGGGTCCAAGGCGGGCGAATCCGGGCGGCACAGCGCGATCACGCACCCGCCGAAGCCGCCGCCGGTCATGCGGGCCCCGAGGACACCGGGCTCGGCGACGAGGTGCTCGACCAGCTCGTCGACGGCCGGCACGGAGACCCTGTAGTCGGCCGCCAGGCTGCGGTGCCCCTCGGTCATGACCGCGCCGAGGCCCGCCATGTTGCCCCGGTCGAGGAACTGCTCGGCGTCCCGCACCCGGGTGCACTCGGTGATCACGTGGCGGGCGCGCCGGCGCAGGACGGGATCGGCGAGCTCGCTGAGGTCGCCGAGCTCGCAGGCGCCGAGCTGCCGCCCGAGGATGGACGCGGCCCGCTCGCACTCGGCGCGCCGCGTGGCGTAGGGCGTCGTGGTCAGCAGTCGTGGCGTCTCGCTGTGCACGATCACGAAGGCGGCGTCGTCGGGCACGGGAATGTGCCGGGTCTCGAGGGTGGCGAAGTCGATGCGGAGCGCGTGGCCGGCGCGGGCGGCGGCGATGGTGAGCGGATCGAGCAGGCCCACGTGGGCACCCGCGCCGCGCTCGGCCTCCTGGCAGTCGCGGGCGAGCGCCACCGGATCGGGGTCGTGTCCGAGGGCGAGGAGCAGGGCGACCGAGAAGGCCGCACTCGAGGACAGGCCGGCGCCGACCGGCAGGGTGCTGGTCACCCGGACGGTGCCGCCCGAGGGTTGGGGCTGCAGCCGGAGGAGTCCGTCCGCCAGGAGGGCCTCGGGGGGAACCGGGGCGGCGCCCCCCGGAGCGATCTCCAGCGGCTGGTCCGGGAACTGGTCCGAGTCGATCCCGATGAGGAAGCTGCCGGGCTTCGGCGTGAAGGTGACCTCGGTGGCCAGGTCGATGGCCATCGGCAGCGACAGGCCGCCGTTGTAGTCGGTGTGGTCGCCGATGATGGTGACTCGTCCGGGGGCGCGGGCCGTGGGCACGCGCCCAGCTTTGCGCAGGTCGGGCCGGCTTGACCGTCGAGGGCGGCACGGGTCACGATCCTGCGATGGCCGACCGGGGTGGACCGCTGAGTGGGATCAAGATCATCGAGCTGGCGGGCATCGGGCCGGCTCCCTATACGTGCATGATGCTGGCCGACGCCGGGGCCCAGGTCCTGCGGTTGGAGCGCGCCGCTCCGGGGGCGGTGGAGCGGGGGGAGGAGCTGCGCTCATCCGGCGCCGGGCCCTACTGGGACCTGCTCAACCGGTCACGGCCGTCGGTCG
>JBEKVF010000094.1:0-7618 GCA_049514295.1 Acidimicrobiales bacterium | reverse complement strand
CCCTCGGCGTCAACCAGGCGGCCGCGTTCAGCGGCGCGTTCATCGGGCTGATCCTCGGTGGGGTCCTGGCCCCGATCAACTGGCGCCTGGTCTTCCTCGTGTCGGTGCCGATCGGGCTCTTCGCGACGGTATGGGGCTACCTTCGGCTGCGCGAGCTGGGGCTGCGCCGCTCGGCCCACATCGACTGGCCGGGCAACGCCACCTTCGCCCTCGGGCTGGTGCTGATCATGATCGGCATCACCTATGGGATTGAGCCCTACGGCGGCCATGCGATGGGCTGGACCAACCCCCTGGTGATCGCCGCGCTGGCCGGAGGCGCGCTCCTGCTCGTGGCCTTCTGCTTCATTGAGGTGCGCGTGCGCGAGCCGATGTTCCGCCTGCAGCTCTTCAAGATCCGCGCCTTCACCAGCGGCGTGATCGCCAGCTTCCTGGCGGCCGTGAGCCGCGGCGGCCTGATGTTCATGCTCATCATCTGGCTCCAGGGGATCTGGCTGCCGCTCCACGGCTATTCGTTCGCCACCACCCCACTGTGGGCGGGCATCGCCATGATCCCGCTCACGCTCGGCATGTTGATCGCCGGCCCGACAGCGGGGATCCTCTCCGACCGCTACGGGGCCCGGCCCTTCGCCAGCGGCGGCATGATCGGGGCGGCCATCTGCTTCGCGCTGCTCGAGGCCCTCCCCATCGACTTCTCCTACTGGGTCTTCGGCGTCATCCTGTTCCTCACCGGCCTGACGATGGCGTCGTTCGGCTCCCCCAACCGCGCCGGCATCATGAACAGCCTCCCGCCCGAACACCGCGGTGCGGGCTCCGGCATGAACACGACGTTCCAGAACTCGGCCCAGGTCGTCTCCATCGGGATCTTCTTCACGCTGATGATCGTGGGGCTGTCGTCCGCGTTGCCGCACAACGTCTCGAGCGGGCTCCTCAGCCATGGGGTGCCGCCGGCAGTGGCCGCGCGGGCCTCGCACCTGCCCCCGATCTCGACGCTCTTCGCCGCCTTCCTCGGCTACGACCCGGTCGCGCACCTCATCGGCGCCGGCACGCTCGCTCACCTCAGCGCGGCACAGCAGGCGTCCCTGGCCCAGCGCAGCTTCTTCCCCGGCCTGATCGCGGCGCCGTTCCAGGAGGGCCTGCACGCCGCCTTCGACTTCGCCATCATCATGAGCCTGGCCGCGGCGGCGGCCTCGTGGACGCGCGGCGGCCGCTACGTGTACACCCCGGCCACCGAGGAGCCTGCCGACGAGCTCGTCCTCACCCGGGCCGGCCCGGCGTCGTGAGCCCGGCCCGGTGACGCGCACGGTCGGGGACCCGCTGCGGATCGCCTCGCTCGTCAAACAGGTCCCGCTCGCCGAGTCGCTCCGCCTCGAGAGCGGCAGGCTCGTGCGCGGGGACGTGGACTTCGAGATGAACCCGTACTGCCGCCGCGCCGTGGCCCAGGGGGTGACACTCGCCCGCGCCACAGGGGGCTCGTGCAGCGTCGTCACGCTCGGCCCCCCGAGCGCCGAAGACGTGCTGCGCGAGGCGGTGGCCTGGGGGGCGGACGCGGGGCTCCACCTCTGCGACCCCGCTTTCGAGGGCTCCGACACGCTGGCCACGGCCCGGGCCCTGGCGGCGGCGGTCCGGGCTGCCGGCCCCTTCGACCTCGTGCTGCTCGGCCGCAACTCCATTGACGGGGAGACGGGGCAGGTGGGGCCCGAGGTGGCCGAGCTGCTCGACCTCCCTTTTGCCAGCGGGGTGCGTCGGCTCGAAGACCTCGGCTCGTGCCTGCGCCTCGAGCTCGAGCACGACGACGGGACGCAGCAGGTCGAGATCGCACTGCCGGCTGTCCTGTCGGTGGCCGAGCGCCTCTGCGACCCCTGCAAGGTGGACCCCGAAGGGCGGGCGGCCGTCCCGCCGGAGCGCATCACCCGGATCACGGCGGGCGAACTGGGCCCCGGCCCCTGGGGCGAGGCCGGGAGCCCCACCGTCGTGGGTGCGACGCGGCCCATGGAGCACGAGCGCGCGAACCGCATGGTGCGGGGGACGATGGAGCAACAGGTGCAGGCTGCGGTACGCGAGCTCCGCCACCGCGGCGCGCTGGAGGCGGGCGAGAGAGCGGCGCCGTCGGCTTCCGTGACCGACACGGACCGCACCGGGGAGCGTGAGGGTCCGGCGTCCCGGGTCGTCACCGTCGTGGTGGAGCCGGGACGGCCCGAGGTGGCGCGCGAGCTGCTCGGCGCCGCCGCACGCCTGGGTCGCGAGATCGGTGCGGCGGTGCACGCGCTGTGCCCCGGCGACACCGAGATCGACCCGCTGGCCGGCTGTGGCGCGGACTTCGTCGTCCTGCTGACCGGGTCACGCGTCGCCGAGGACGTCGCCGACGCCGTCGTCGCCCACCTGCGCGAGGCGGCCCCGTGGGCGGTGCTCGCTCCCAGCACGGCGTTCGGGCGGGAGGTGGCCGGCCGCGCCGCAGCGGCCACGGGCTGCGGGCTGGTGGGTGACGCGGTCGCCCTGTCGGTGCGCGACGGGGTGCTGGTGGCAGCCAAGCCCGCGTTCTCCGGCGCGCTGGTGGCCGACATCACGTGCCGCAGCACCCCGCAGATGGTCACCGTGCGGCCCGGCGTGCTCCCCGCGCCGGCGCCCCGACGGCAGGACGCACCCACGATGGAGCACCCGGTGGGGACGCGGGGCCGCGTCCGCGTGCTCGGCGAGCGCCGCGACGACGACGTCGAGACGCTGGCCCGGGCCGAAGTCGTGATCGGGGTGGGCGCCGGGGTCGGCCCCGAAGAGTACGAACAGCTCAGCCCGCTGGCCGCGCTGCTGCGCGCCGAGCTCGCTGCCACCCGGAAGGTGACGGACCGCGGTTGGGCGCCCCGCGCCCGCCAGGTCGGCCTGACCGGTCGCTCCATCGCACCCCGGCTGTACGTCGCGCTGGGCCTCAGCGGGAAGTTCAACCACATGGTGGGCGTCCGCGCCGCCGGGACGATCCTGGCCGTCAACACGGACCCCGACGCCCCGGTCTTCACGCAGTGCGACCTGGGCATCGTCGGCGACTGGCACGAGATCGTGCCGCTCCTCCACGAAACGCTGCGCCACGGCGCACCCGAGCGCGACGGCGCCGCTGTCAGCTGAGGGGCGGCGAGCAGGACGACCATGTCATCGGGAGCCAGTGTCAGGTGCGCCCCGCTGTGCATGAAGACGTCCTCGGCATGAGGCCCTGATCTACCTGGTCATCACCTCACGCAGGAAGATGTGCGGGTCGGACGGCGGGCTCTGGCGGGCTCTGGCGGGCTCGCAGCAGCTCGTCGAAGGTGCCGGACGGGAGCGGGCGCGAGAAGTAGAAGCCCTGGGCCATGTCGCACCCCAGCCTCTGGATCTGCTCGAGCTCGGACAGGGTTTCCACCCCTTCGACCACCGTGATCGAGCCGATCGCCCGGGAGAGGGCGACCACGGCAGACACGATCGCCGACCTCACCGGGTCTTGGTCGATGTTGCGCGTAAAACTCTGGTCGATCTTGATCACGTCGAGGGGGAACCGAGCGAGATACCCGAGTGAGGAGTGTCCCGTGCCGAAGTCGTCGACGGCCAGCCGGACTCCCAGGCCGTGCAGCTTGGTCAGGATGGAGGACGTCAACTCGACGTCGTGCATGGCCAGGCTCTCGGTGATCTCGAGGCAGAGCTGCGAGGGCTCGATGCCCGTGGAGCGGAGCACGTCCGCGATCTGGTCCTCCAGCTCCGCCTGCCGGAACTGTCGGGCCGACAGGTTCACGCCGACCTCCAGCACCACGCCGAATGTCTCGTGCCACGCCTTCGCCCGCCGACAGGCCTGCTCGAGCACAGCCTTCCCGATCGAGAGGATCGTCCCGTTGTCCTCAGCAAGCTCGATGAACTGGGCAGGAGAGAGGATCCCGTGTTCGGTGTGATCCCAACGGACCAGAGCCTCAGCCCCGACGATGCGCTGATTCACCAGCGAGATCACGGGCTGGAAGTACACCTCAACCTCGTTGCGTTCCACCGCATGATGGAGCGCCGCGTCGAGGTCGAGCCGACCGGCGGAGCGCCCGCCCATCCGGTTCTCTGCGAACAACGTGACCTGGCCACCCCGTCCGCGCCCCTTGGCGCGGTACATGGCAACATCCGCGTCGTGCAGGAGGTCGTCCCGCGACGTACTGACTTCGCTCAACGCTATGCCGATACTCATCGTGACCACGACCTCGTGCCCGCCACTCAGGACGACCGGCTCGCGGAGCGCATCGAGCACCCTGTCGGCCACCTGGCTCGCATCCTCGGCCGACGCCACCCCCTCCAGGATGATCACGAACTCATCCCCGCCGAAGCGCGACAACGTGTCGCCCGGTCGCACCGCTCGTCGGAGGCGCTCCGCCACGACACGTAGAAGCTCATCGCCCACCTGGTGACCGAGGTTGTCGTTGACGACCTTGAACCGATCGATGTCACCGAAGAGGACCGCGATCCGGCCATCCGTGCGGGAGGCCTGCAACAGTGCGTGGTCGAGGTGGTCGAGAAGGAGGCGGCGGTTGGCCAGGCCGGTCAAGGGATCCGAAAACGCGTGTCGTGCCAGCTGCTCCTCGAACGCCTTCCGCTCCGAGGTGTCGCGGAACACGATGACCGCGGCCGTGGGCTCCGAGTCGCCCACCACCGGGGAAGCCGTCATGGTCACCGGAAGATGCGAACCGTCGGCCCGCTCGAACCGCGTGTCGTCGCTGATGACGTTCTGCCGCAGCGCCATGGCGCGCATCGCCGGGTCGAGGAGGAAACGCGGGGTCTCGATGATCGCGGCGGTATGTCCGCCTCCCGCGGCGATGTCGGTCCAGCCGAGCATGCGTGCCCCCGCAGGGTTCATGAACGTGATCTCCCCACTCGCGTTGATGGCGCACACGCCCTCGCCGAGGCTGCTGGTGATGACCGAGAGGTTGTCCTTCTGCCGCTCGACTTCGGCGTAGAGGTCGGCGTTGGCAAGTGCGATTGCGCCGATTGACGCCAGGGCGTCGAGCATGGCCCGGTCGGCGTCGTCGAAGGGTTCGGTGCGGCTGCGGCCCGAGACGGACAGCCAGAGCCTGCGGTCGGCCAGCTCGACCGGCGCGGCGAGGCCGCTGTCCTCGCCTTCGGGCCGGTTGGGAGCCAGCGTGACATCGGGCGAGCGCAGCAGCGAGCCGGCGGAGCTGAGCACGGCGGCACGGGTCTCGTCGCTGCCGATGGAGCGGTTCACGTCGAGGGTCGCCTCGAACAGAACGCGCAACCGCCTCCGGTCGTGGCGAGCGTAGAAGTGGCCGTCGCCCAGATACCGGAGGACGAGAAGCGGTAGTACGGCGAGCGGCAGGAACTCGGGCTGATAGGACAGCAGCAGCGCTGTCGGAATAGCCATAGCGATGCTGACGCCGGCGACGAGGAGCTTGCCCTCCAGGCCCCCGAACACGGTCTCCCGCCACGATGTGTGGAATGTCGAGAAGATTGAGACGATGGCGCCGGTGTTGACCACGAGGTAGCACAGGGCCCCGAGCAGCGCGGCTCCGACCTTGAAGTAGCCGGCCGAGTGATCCGGGCCGTGCACGAAGACGAACGCGAGGGCCCCGATCCCGGCCGAGGTGACGACCCGGCCGACGTTGAAGACCGACTTGACCAGGGGCCGGCGCTTCAGGGCTTGTGCCACGACCGTCACGACCGCGAACACGAGGACCGTCATGGCGGCTGGCACGAGCAGGACGAGCAGGACGAAGAATCCCTCGTCCAGATCGAACGCGTCGGTCTGGTCGTCGACGCAGAGCAGGATCGGCCAGACCCAGGTGGCCGCCATGAGCACGCCGAACACCACGGCGAACATGGTCTCCGTCGCGTTGGGCCAGCCCGTCACCCACAGGCGGTGGGTCGCGATGGCCAGGGCCACCACGCCAGTAGTGGCCCAGGCTGCGACAACGACCAGGGCTGACCTCGAGAGGCCCGCCTTGCCGCCAGTCACGGCGCCGCCATGGGAACCGTCAGTTCCAGATCGACCCATTCCACGCTGTGTTCCACACTGAGCCGTTCCAGAGGTCCGGGTTCGAATTGGTCGGGACGACGTAGGAGCAGTCACGATGTCGGTTGCAGCTCCGCTCGCCGGCTCCGCTCGCCGGCTCCGCTTGCGGGCGGCAGGGACAGTGAGCACCATGGGGCGACGCTGCGAATCCCGCGACGATCGCCGGGGGCCACTGGACGTGGCGATGTACCGGAGTCTCGACGCGACGACGAATCGCCCTTATCCCCCTCACCTCCATTCGCCCTCTTCCCATTTGGAACGTAACAGTTCGACGGACGCCGTTCAACGGGCATTTCAACAAAGCTTTCTCCACTTTTCGACCCGTCGCGAAGCACCCTTGACCACCAATGCGCGTCCCCGGTTGCCAACGGGTTGCGGTCTGGCGGACCACAGAGTCGCCTTGACGCGAAGTCGGTGACGACGCCGTGGACGTACATTGCAGCGCGCGGCGGTCACGTCGCGCTGATCACCCGACGATGATCACGCCCCCGTTTCGGTCCGACCGAGATCGCGCTGCTTCCGGTACTCCCGCAACCGGTGCCAGAAGATCACGGCCACGGCGATGACCGCGAGCACGCCCAGGACGTATCCCGCGTAGCTGAAGGCCTTGAGCACGTGGTTGTAGCTGCTGCCGAGGCTGTACCCGATCGAACAGAGGGCCGTGCACCAGACGGCGCAGCCGATCACCGTGAAGACACTGAACTTGCCGAGCGCCATCTCCCCCAGGCCGGCCGCGAAGGACACGAAGGATCGCAGCAGGGGGATGAAGCGGCCGAAGAGGACGACGGGCTCCCCCCGTCGAGCGAACCAGGCGTCTGCCCGGTCAAGGTCCTTATGGGTGAGGAGGAGGTACTTGCCGAACTTGTCGACGAGCGGCCGACCGCCGTAGCGGCCGATGGCGTAGCCCGCCAGCGAGCCGAGGACCTCGCCCAGGATCGCGAGGACGATGACGAGAGCCAAGGAGAGTTGCGAGACGTGGTTTGCCTCCGCACCTGCAGAGCTCGCAAGCACCCCGCCGAAGATGAGGGCGAGCTCGGCCCCCACCGGGAGGCCCATAGCCGAGATGAAGCTGAGCACGAAGACCGCGCCGTAGCCCACTGACGCCAAGAAATGTTCCACGTCCTACCTTGCTTCCGCCCTCTGCACGGCGGTCATCTTTGGCGCGTCGACCCCCCGATGCAATTCCCAGCGCAATTGACGCCGGAGCCGGCTATCTCGAGGTCCCCCCAGACGTCACGACCGGCTGGGTCGTGGTCGTCGTGGGCGGGATCGTGGTCGTCGTCGTGGTGGTGGGTGGCGCGGTCGTCGGCGTGGTCGTGGCCGGGGCGGAGCTCGAACCGCCCGGTGAGGTCGTCGTCGTGGTCGGGGGGCTCGTGGTCGTCGTCGTGGGGGGGGTGGGGGTCGTGACAGCCGTTCCCGCATTTGCCGTCGTCGGCACGGAGGGCGCCTTCGTGCCTGCCGAAGACCCCGGGTGTTCCTTGGCCACCGTGACCCCGATGAACGCCGTGGCCCCGCCGGCCACGAGGATGGCGGTTCTGGTCAGGCGTCTGATGCGGGCTTGCGCCCGTGCGCGCGCGGTCGGCGAGTACTGGTCTCGTCCGC
>JBEKVF010000093.1:0-7662 GCA_049514295.1 Acidimicrobiales bacterium | reverse complement strand
CCTTGCCGTCGGCCAGGAAGACGACCCGGTCAGCGTAGGAAGCCCCGCGGGGGTCGTGGGTCACCATCACGATGGACTGGCCGAACTCGTTCACCGACCAGCGCAGGAAGGACAGCATCTCGGCCGAGGAGTTCGAGTCAAGGTTGCCCGTGGGCTCGTCGGCGAAAATCAGGTCGGGCCGGTTGATCAGCGCCCGGGCACAGGCGCAGCGCTGCTGCTGCCCCCCCGACAGCTCGGTGGGCCGGTGTGTCAGCCGGTCCCCGATGCCCAGCTGGTCGACCAGGTAGTCGAACCACTCCGTGTCCACCTTCCTCCCGGCCAGGTCCGCCGGCAGGGTGATGTTCTCGCCCGCCGTCAGCGTTGGCACAAGGTTGAAGGACTGGAACACGAAACCAACCCGGTCGCGCCGCATCTCGGTGAGACCCTTGTCGTCCAGGCGCCCGACGTCGAGGTCGCCGACGAAGGTCTGCCCCGAGGTCGGGCGGTCGAGCCCCGCCATGCAGTGCATCAACGTCGACTTGCCCGACCCCGACGGGCCCATGACGGCCGTGAAGCGGCCGCGCTCGAACGTGACGTCGATGCCGACGAGCGCATGGACGGTCGCCTGCCCGGTGCCGTACGTCTTGCGCAGGTCCACCGCGTGAGCGGCCGGGGAGGCCGAGCGTTTCGGGGGAGGGACTTCGTCGGTGAGCGTCACGCTGCCTCGTTTCGTCGATTCGAGGAGGACGGGGACACCGCGGTCTCGCCCCGACGGTGCCCCCGCTCTCCGGCGACCCTACAGGGTGACAGTGACTTTCCTCTGCCCTCCCAGGGACAACGGGCGTGTGCACCAGGGAGATTGAAACCTTGGCGCGCCACCGCCGGGCCACTACCCTGATGCCCGCCACGAGCACGACCAGCAGGTGCCAGTTCGACGAGTGAGCTACCCGGGGGGGCAGGTTCGCCATGCGGTACGGGGCATGACCCATGAGAAGGGTGTGAGTCGCTGAGGGCCTCCGTGGGCCTCCCCGAGCGCAGTGCGACGGCGGTCGCCGCGGTGGTCTCCGTGGCGGCGGTGCTCGCCGTGCAGCTCATCCTCTTCCCGGTGCCGCTCGGGGTGTGGATCCAGGGCGCCGTGCTCGGCCTGCTCGGCTCCCTCATGGCGGTCGGGCTAGGGCTCACCTACCGCCTGAACAAGGTGATCAACTTCGCCCAGGGCGACCTCGGCACGGCACCCGCCGTCCTGGCGGTCGGCCTGGTCGCCTTCTCCGGCGTCAACTACTTCGTGGGGCTCGCCACCGGCCTGGTGGCGTCCATCCTGCTGACGGCGATCGCCGAGTTCCTCGTGGTCCGGCGCTTCCGGCGCTCGCCCCGCCTCATCCTGACGGTGGCGACCATCGGGCTCTCCCAGGTGCTGGTCGTCCTCAGCCTCCTGATCCCGCGCATCTGGGGCCAGACCCCGATCGCCAGCGCGGTGGTGACGTTCCCCTGGCACCTCGCCTGGCACATCGCGCCGATCGTCTTCGACGCCAACGACCTGGTGGCGGTCATCGTCTCGCTGGCCTGCCTGGCCGCCGTGTCGATCTGGTTCACCAGGAGCGACATCGGCATCGCGGTGCAGGCGGCGGGCGACCGCCGTGACCGCGCCTCCATGCTCGGCATCCCGGTCGGGCGCCTGCAGTCGATCACCTGGGTGGTGGCGGGCGTCCTGTCCTTCGTCAGCATCTTCTTCCAGGCGACGATCCTGGGCCTCCCGCTCGACCCGACCTACGGGCTGACCGCGCTCGTGACCGCGCTGGCCGCGCTGGCGCTCGGCAACTTCACCGAGCTCCCCGTCATCGCCGCCTCCGCCATCGCCCTGGGGATTCTGCAGCAGGGCGTGGCGTGGGACGACCCGACCAACCCGGCGCTCGGGCTGGCCGTCCTCGCCGGCGTGGTCTTCGCCGCCATCGTCGTGCGCCAGCTGCTGGTGCGCCACACCGACCGCGAGGCCGAGACGACGCTGTCGCTGGCCGGCAGCGTGCGCGACCTGCCCGCCGCCACCCGCGACCTCACCGAGGTCCGCGTCGGGATCCCGGTCGGCGCGCTGGTGGCCTTCGCCGCCGCGTGCGCCCTGCCGCTGTGGATGGGCCCGGGCGAGCTCATCCGCGCCTCGGCCCTCGTCACCTTCGCCATCGTCGGCTGCTCCGTCGTCGTGCTGACCGGTTGGTCGGGCCAGGTCAGCCTCGGCCAGATGTCCTTCGCCGCCGTCGGGGCCACCGTCGGCGCGGTCGCGCTCCTCGACTGGCACTGGGACCTGAGCCTCGCCCTGCTGCTGGCCGGTACCGCTGCGGCGGCCGTCGCCGTCGTGGTGGGCATCCCGACCCTGCGCCTCGACGGAATGTTCGCCGCCGTCACCACGCTCGCCTTCGCGCTCGCCGCCTCGGGCTATCTCCTCGTCCGCGCGGAATTCGCCTGGATCCCCCAGGGCCAGCTCGGGGTGCCCTACCTGTTCGGGCTGGCCATCACGTCGCAGGCGTCGGTGTTCGAGCTCTGCCTCGGCGTGCTCGTGCTCGTGCTCGTCGCCATGCACGGCCTGAGGCACAGCCGGACCGGCCGCGTCCTGCGCGCCCTGCCCACCAACCAGCGGGCGGCGTCGGGCTACGGGGTCCGCGTCCTGTGGGCCAAGCTGACCGCGTTCGCCGTCTCGGGCTTCATCGCCGGGCTGGGCGGCTGCCTCCTCCTCGTCGTGAACCAGCAGTACGTGGAGACCCCGTTCCTGGTGCCGGTCAGCCTCCTCGTCTTCACCTCCACCGCCGTCGGCGGGCTCGGGTCGGCCCTCGGGGCGATCCTCGGCGCCGCGCTGGTCGAGGGCAGCACCATCTTCCTCCCGCCGAGCTGGCAGCTCCTCCCGGCCGGCCTCGGCGTGCTCGTCGTGCTCATCCTCTTCCCCCGCGGGCTGGCCGGCCTCTGCTACGACCTGCGCGACTGGGCGCTCGACGGGCTGGCACGCCGCAAGGGGACCGCGGCGCCGGGCGTCACCGGCCCCATCGACCCGGTGCTGGCGCCGTGAGCCGCCTGGCCAAGCTCGGCGGGGGTGTCACGCTGTTCCCGCTGGCGGTGCTGTTCGGCATCGAGCTGCTGGACCAGGCCACCCAGAGCGCCTTCAACGTGCTCACGCCGAACATCCGCGACGCGTTCCACCTCACCAACGCCGGCATCCTGCTCATCGTCGCCATCGCCGGCGCCGCCGCGCTGCTCTGCACGCTCCCCGTCGCCGTCCTGGCCGACCGCTTCAACCGGGTGCGCATCGCGCTCATCGGGGCGATCGTGGGCGCCGCGTTCTCCATCGGCCTCGGCCTGGCCCAGGGCGTCGTGGTGGCGACCATCATGCTGGTCGGCGTCTCCATGGGGCAGGCGGTGATCTTCCCCACGCACAACTCCCTGCTGGCGGACTACTACCCCGTCCCGTCCCGCCCGCGCGTGTACTCGGCCCACCGGGCCGGCATCAGCATCGGCGCCATCGTGGGCGTCCTGCTCGGCGCCGGGCTGGCCTCCATCTGGTCGTGGCGCGCGCCCTTCTTCTTCTTCGCCGTGCCCATCGCGGTCGTCGTCATCATCGGCCTGCGCCTGCGCGAGCCCCCGCGGGGGCGGCACGAGCAGGTCGAGCTGGCCGAGCAGATGCTCGCCTCCGAGCGCGGCGAGCCGGCGCCGCTGGGCGACGCGCCCGCGCCGACCCCGGCGTCCGAGCCGGGGGGAGCGGTCGACATCCCGGTCGAGGCCCCGCCGTCGCTCGGCGAGGCCTGGCGGACGGTCTGGAAGATCGGCGTGCTGCGCCGCATCTTCATCGCGCTGCCCTTCCTCGCCGCCGCCATCGCCGGCTTCACCTCGCTGGCCTCACTGCAGTACCAGGAGACGTTCCACCTCGACGCCGTGCAGCGCGCCTACCTCATCGCGCCGATCCAGGTCTTCGATCTCATCGGTCTCGCCGTGGGTGCGGTGATCGCCACCCGCCTGGCCAAGCGCGACATCGGCCTCGTCTTCCGCATGCTCGCCGTGGCGTCGGTCATCGCGGCGGGCTTCGCCGTGCTGTTCGCGCTGGCCCCGAACGTACCGGTGGCCTTCATCGGCAACGCCGGCATCGACGCGTCGCTTGCCGTCGTCGGGCCGGGCGTCCTGGCCTCCCTCTCGCTGGCCATCCCGGCCCGGGTGCGCTCGGTGGGCTTCTCCATCGGCGCGCTCTTCATCCTGCCGGGGTTCCTCGTCCTCCCGGGTGTCGGCGCGCTGGGCGACGCGGTCGGGTTCCGCTACGGCCTGCTCATCCTGGTCCCCATCTTCACCATCGGCGGCCTCATCGTGGCCAGTGCCGGCGGCCTCATTCAGCGTGACGTCCAGAACGTGTGGACCTCCATGCGCACCCGGGCCCAGATGCTGCTGGACCGCCACGCCGGGCGCCTGCCGCTCCTCGCCGTGCGCGGGCTCAGCGTGGGCTACGACGGCGTCACGGTGCTCGGCGACGTGGAGATCGAGGTCGGCGAGGGCGAGATCGTCGCGCTGCTCGGCACCAACGGGGCGGGCAAGTCGACTCTGCTGCGAGCGATCGGCGGCGTGGTCGAGGCCGATCACGGCGCCATCGTCTTCGACGGCCGCGACATCACCCACCTGCCGCCGGACGAGATCGCGCGCCTCGGCATCGCGCAGGTGCCCGGCGGCGAGGGGATCTTCCCCAACCTGCGCGTCGAGGAGAACCTGCGCGCTGCGGCCTGGCAGGGCCGCCGGCGGGGTGAGCGCGACGCCGACATGATCCAGGATGCGATGTCGGCCTTCCCCTCGCTCGCCTCCCGCCGGGGCGAGCGGGCCGGGAACCTCTCGGGCGGCCAGCAGCAGATGCTGGCCCTCGCCATGGCGACCATCACCCGCCCCAAGCTGTTCCTGATTGACGAGCTGTCGCTCGGCCTCTCCCCGCTCGTGGTCGAGCAGCTGCTCGGAGCGATCGAGTCGATGCGGCAGGCGGGGACCGCCATCCTCCTGGTCGAGCAGTCGATGAACGTGGCCGTGTCGGTGGCCGACCGCGTCTACGTGATGGAGGCGGGCGCGGTGCGGTTCTCCGGATCGGCCGACGAGCTGGCGGCGCACCCCGAGCTCCTGTGGTCGATCTACCTCCAGAAGGCCTCGGAGTCGCTCGGCGCGCATGCCGTCGCCGCGCCGGATGAGCGGGACGGGCGCAACGAGCTGGAGGTCCGGGGCGTCTCGGTCAACTTCGGGGGCAACGCCGCGCTCGACGACGTGTCCCTGCACGCCGCCCACGGGGAGATCGTCGGCATCATCGGGCCCAACGGGGCCGGCAAGACGACGCTGTTCGACGTCATCTCGGGCTTCCTACGGGCCGACACGGGACGCGTCGAGCTGGGCGGCCTCGACGTGAGCGAGCGCACGGCCTCGGCCCGCGCCCGGCTCGGGCTGGGCCGCTCCTTCCAGGACTCGCGCCTCTTCTCGGGCTTGACGGTGCGGGACGCGCTGGCCGTCTCGCTCGAGCGCTTCACCGACGTGAGCGACCCCTTCAACGCCGTCCTCCGCCTCCCGGCCCAGGTGCGGACGGAGGCGGCGGTCATGGCGCGGGTGGACGAGCTCATGGACATGTTCGGCCTCGGCCGCTTCGCCGACAACCTGGTGAGTGAGCTCTCGACGGGCTCCCGCCGCCTGGTCGACCTGGCGGCGGTCGTGGCCCACCAGCCGACCGTCGTCCTCCTCGACGAGCCTTCGTCGGGCGTGGCCCAGCGCGAGGTGGAGGCCATGGTGGAGCTGCTGCGCAACGTGCGGGACCGCCTCGACGCCACCATGCTCATCGTCGAGCACGACATCGCGTTCATTGCCGAGCTGGCGGACCGCCTCGTGGCGATGGACCGCGGCGCCGTGCTGACGAGCGGCACGCCCCGGGACGTCCTCGAGTCCCCCGCTGTCGGCGAGGCCTTCCTCGGGTCCGACCCGCTCGCGCTGTCGCGCTCGGGCCCGGCCTCGGCGACAACGACGACCACGGAGGTGGACCCGGTATGAGCGAGACGGAGCCGCGACCGACCGAACGGCCCTGGCCGCGGGTGAGCCGCCTGCGCATCGCCGGGCCGGTCTTCCTCATCGTGGCCGCTCTCGTGGCCGCCGGCGCCATCGCCACCGTGCACGAGACCAACGGAACCACGTCCTCCTCGACCTCGTCGAGCACCGGCAGCGGGTCGCAGACCGCCCGCACGACCGTGCCGCTCACCTATGCGGCCGCCGCCAAGCTGGGGAAGACCGCCGACTACGACTGGGGGACCGAGTGTGACCACAAGACGGGGCGGCTCAAGATGCCGAGCGTCTACGCCCCGCCCTGCGTGCCCGTCGTCAACGGCGCCAAGAACGGTGGCGCCACCTCGAGCGGCGTGACGGCTGACTCCGTCAACCTCGCCTACTACCAGGCCCAGCCCGGCGGCCTGACCTCGGTCGTCTCGACCGCGGCGGGCACGCCGGCCCAGGGGCTGGCCACAGTGCAGGACTACGTGGCGATGTTCAACCACGTCTACGCGATGTACGGGCGCCACATCAATCTCATCGTGTTCAACGCCACCGGCTCGGCCAGCGATCCGGTGGCCGGCCACGCCGACGCGGTCACGGTCGCCCAGCAGGACCACGCATTCGCCTCCATCGGGGGTCCCGACGAGACCTCGGCCTACGAGGAGGAGCTGGCCCGCCTGCACGTGTTCTGCATGGGGTGCGGCGACTCCAACACCTACGGCGAAATCAAGCTCAACGCCCCCTACCAGTGGGCCAACCTGCCGACGGCCGACACGTCGCTCTACGAGACGATCGGCTACGTCGTCGCCAAGCTGAACAACAAGCCGGCCATCTGGGCCGGGGATCCCTCCCTGCACACGGTCCCGCGGAAGTTCATCGTGGTGAGCGAGACCTCGGAGCCCCCCGCTCCCGGGACCGCCGAGCTGACGGCGTCGCTGACCAAGAAGCTGCGGGCGGGTCACGTGCGTCTGACGTCGCCGACGGACCTGCAGTACACGCTCGACCTCACCACCCTGCCCACCCAGGCGGCCACCATCGCCGAGAAGCTGAAGACCTCGGGCGCGACGAGCGTGATCTTCGCCGGCGATCCGATCATGCCGATCTACCTCACGCGGGCGTGCGCCGAAATCGGCTACTCCCCGGAGTGGATCATCACCGGGATCGTGCTCACCGACACCTCGACGCTCGGGCGCTACTACAACCAGCAGGAGTGGGCGCACGCCTTCGGGGTCACCAGCCTCGGCGTGCCCACCCCGGTCGCCGTCGGCGACGCCGACCACCTCTACCACTGGTGGTACGGCGCCAACACCTCGCCGCCCTCCTTGGCGGCGCCGGCGATCATCCCGCCGATCCAGCAGTTCTTCGAGGGGGTCCAGCTGGCCGGGCCCGACCTCACCCCGTCCACCTTCACCGCGGGGCTGTTCCGCGCCCCGCCGGCCGGAGGCGGGCCGACGACGCCGCTCGATGCCTACGGCTACCAGGGCGCGGCACCGCTGCCGAGTTACTCGTCGCCCGCCGACTACACCTTCCTCTGGTACGACGCCACCGCGAAGGGCCCCGACGAGGAGGGCGTGACCGGCAGCGGGCTGATGCGCTACGTCAACGGCGGGGCGCGCTACAAGGCGGGCACGGTGCCCGCGGGTCCCGTCCCGATGT
>JBEKVF010000092.1:0-7669 GCA_049514295.1 Acidimicrobiales bacterium | reverse complement strand
AGCCGGGCCGCCGGGGGCCCGACGCCTCCTCGGCGAGCACCTCGGCGAACGTCCGGGCGAACGTGTGGGCGTCGCCCGGCCAGCGGGCGGAGACGTACACCCCGTCGCGCACCACCCAGGCGGGCCGGGAGTCGGTCGGGGTGTCACGTGACCGCCCGCTCGTCTTGCGCCGGTAGTCGGGGACACCGCGCTCGACGTCCGCGAAGTCGCCCGGGTCCGCCAGGGCGCGCGTGACCTCCTGTTGCACGGACATGTAGCCGGCGGGCTGTCCCGGCTCCTCCACGTAGGTGCGGTAGTAGTCGGGGTCCCAGAAGCGTGTCCGGCTCGCGAGCTCCCACGCCCTGCGCTCCAGCTGCCACGTCAGCGCAGTGGTGCGGTGGCCGTGGAGCACCGAACGCCCGGTGGCGGGATCTGTGGCACGCGCCGCCACGAGCACACCGTGGCAGATCGCCCCGACGGGCCTGCCCGCCCGGAACGAGTCCACGGCCATTTGCTGCACCTCGAGACTCTCGAGGTAGTCCCGCATCCCGCGGGCGCGGTGACCTCCCGGTAGGACGAGCGCGTCGTAGTCACTGCGGCGGGCCGCGCCCCAGTGCAGCGGCGCGCCGAACGCGGGGTCCTCGAGCAGCGCGGCATTGGCGCGCCGTGCCGGCGCGTCGGCGCGCAGGACGCGGCCAACCACCGTCACGTTGCGCAGCAGCGGCACCGCGCCCCAGGGGTCGAGGCCGCGCCCGGTCACCATGAGGTCGTCGGCTTCCCCGGGTTGTCCCGAAGGGGTGGCGAACACGACGTCGTGGCCGGCGTCCGACAGGATCCGCCAACTCACGGCCACCTCGGTCGGGTCGAAGTCACACGCCGGCAGCGGCATCAGCACGGTCGCCATGGGTGCGACGCACATTACCGATGTGCGTGCGGAAACGGCCCGAGCACCGGCTTCCCAACGGGGATAGCGTCGCCGCCATGAGCGACACCGACACCGGACCTGCGCCGATCTTCTCGGCCGGCGACGGGATCGAGAAGCTCTGGGAGCAGGCGTATCAGGGGGAGGTGCTGGGCGAGACCTTTTTCTCGGGCGTCGCGGACCACCTCGACGATGCGGAGCAGGTCCGCAAGATGCGGGTACTGGCCGAACTGGAGCGCCGCACCAAAGAGGCCGTGGCGCCCGCGCTCACCCGCGCCGGCGTCTCCACGGAGCCGGACGCTGAGATGGTGAGCCTGGCCGAGGCGCTGGCCACCGACTCGGCGAACCGCTCCTGGGGCGAACTCATGGCCTCGATCGGGACCGTCACGGATCAGTTCATCCCGCTGTACCAGCGCATCGGTGAGCTGGACCCCTCGGAACTGGAGGCGGCGGACCTCCTCGTGGCCCACGAGGTCGCGCTGCGCGACTTCACCCGCGCCGAGCTGGCCGGCGACGTCGGGACCTCCCTCGACCCCGTCCACGCGCTGGGGCACATGCACTGAGGCTGTCCCAGGGTACGAAGCCCTGGTGGACGACGTATTCAAGCACCGCAAGCACGGGGCCCGACCCCGCTTGGAACCCCGGGACCGACCCCCCCTACCATGGAGGGGAAGGCCATGGCCCCTGTCGTCCAATTCCGCGCCGCTGTCGCTCTCGCCGGCCGCTTCCCCGCCCTTGCCGGGGTCGACCTCTGTCTCGAGCAAGGTGAGGTCGTCGTCGTGGTGGGCGCCAACGGCGCCGGCAAGACGAGCCTGCTGCGCGCTTGTGCAGGGCTTTTGCCCGTCACCTCGGGCGAGGCGACCGTCCTCGGCGTCGACCTGACCACGGACCACACCTCGGTGCGTCGCTACGTCGGGCTCCTGGGCCATGCCGCCCCCCTCTACGACGAGCTGAGTGCGGCGGAGAACGTCCGCTTCGCCGTCCGCGCCCTCGGGCTCCCCGTCCAGAGCGCCGACGAGGCACTCGAGCGGCTCGGCCTGACGGGTCGTCTGCGGACGACCCCGGCCGGGCGCCTGTCGGCCGGGCAGCGCCGCCGGGTCGCGCTCGCCGCCCTCCTGGCCCGCCGTCCCGCGCTCTGGCTGCTCGACGAGCCCCACGCGGGTCTCGATGCCCCCTCGCGCTCCCTCCTCGGGCATCTGATCGGTGAGGCGGTGTCGGATGGAGCAACGGTGCTGCTCTCCTCCCACGAGCCCCAGCTCTCGGTGCCCCTGGCCGACCGTGTCGTCTCCATGGGCGGCGGGCGGGTGACCGGCGAGGAGCCGGGCGGGCGCCGCGTCACCCTCACCTCGGTGCCGATAGCAGAGCCGGACGCCTCCGCCGGCGACGTGGGAGCCACCAATGTGGCATGACGCGGTGCTCGTTGCGGGCAAGGACCTCCGGATCGAGGCGCGCTCGCGTGTCGCGCTCTGGCAGGTCGTCCCGTTCGCCCTCCTCGTCCTCGTGCTCCTGGCGTTCGCCATCGGGCCGGACCAGGCCGCGCTCCGCCACGCCGCCCCGGGCATCTTCTGGGTCGCCCTCCTGTTCTCGACGGTGTTGGCGATTCAGCGCAGCGTGGCCGTCGAGTCCGGCGAGGGCACGCGCGACGGGTTGCGCCTCTCGGGCATCGACCCGGCCGGGATCTTCCTGGGCAAGGCGGCCGCGGTCGGGCTCCAGCTCCTGGCCCTCGAGCTCGTCCTGTGGGCCGGCGTGACGTTCCTCTTCGACGTCCGGGTGCACGTCGTGTGGCTCGCGGTGACGGCATGCCTCCTGGCCACCATCGGGCTCGCGTGCGCCGGCGTGCTCTACGGCGCGCTCTCGGCCGGCCTCCGGGTACGCGACACGCTCCTCCCGCTGCTGGTGCTGCCGGTGCTGGCACCGGTCCTGCTGGCGGGCTCCAAGGCGTGGGAGGCCGCGTTGAACGGCAGCACGTCGTCGGGCACCCAGTGGCTGAAGATCCTCGTTCCCTTCGCGGTGATCTACCTCGTCGTGGGCATCGTCCTCTACGGCCCGCTGCAGGAGGCGGCGTGAGCGAGCGCGCGCTTCCGCCCAGCCGTCCGCGCTGGCTCGACGTCGTCGGCGTCCTCGGTGTGATCGCCATGGGCTTCACGGTGTGGCTCGGGCTGTGGGTCACGCCTCCAGACGTCGTGCAGGGAAACCTGGCCCGGTTGCTCTACATCCACCCGCCCATCGCCACGGTGGCGCTCTACTGGGTCGGCATCGTCGCCGCCGGTGGCAGCCTCCTGTACCTCTGGCCGCGCACGCGCTCCTTGTTCTGGGACCGCCTCGCCGCGTCCTCGGTCGAGGTCGGTGCCGTGTTCTCGGCGCTGACCCTGGTGACCGGGTCGCTCTGGGGCCGGCCCGCCTGGGGCGTCTGGTGGACCTGGGACGCCCGGCTGACCTCGACCGCCCTCCTGCTGCTGCTCGAAATCGGCTACATGGCGCTCCGGCGCGTGCCGGCCGAGCCCGCCGTCCGGGCGCGCCGCTGCGCGGTGGCCGCTCTGCTCATCGCGATCGACATCCCGATCGTCCACTTCTCGGTCGACTGGTGGCAGACCCTGCACCAGGGCGGCACGGTGCTCGACCCGGGCTTCGACCTCCACGTGCACGGGATCATGCTGTGGACGCTGGGGCTCGGCTTCGTCGCTTTCTCGCTGATCTTCGTGTGGCTCCTCGGTGTGCGCTACCAGGTCGAGGTACTCCAGGACGCGGTGGGCGACCAGGAGCTCGAAGTCTCCTTGACCGAGCGCTGGAGCGAGGACACCGAGCTCGTGGGCGTCGGCGCAGGCGATCCTGAGCCGCACCCGGGCCGAGGCGCACCGTGAGCTACGTCGACGCCGGCTACGCCGTCGCGCTCGCGACCCTCTTCGTCTACGCCGTCGGCCTGGTCCTGCGCCGCCGGCGCTGGGAGCGGGCACTGCGGGTGTCGGAGGCGCCGGTCGCCGAGGCTGACGGCGCGCCGGGGCCCGGCGAGCGGCTGTGACCGGCACCACCACCGAGCCGAGCCCGCCCCCCAGCCCGCCGACCTCCGACGTCCGCCAGGGGCCGGCGATGCCGCCGCCACGGCGGCGGCGACTCAGCTGGCGTCTCCTGGGCGTCTTCGCGCTTCTTGTCGTGGCCTTCATCTTCCTGCTGGTCGAGGGGCTGGGCAGCTCGCTCAACTACTTCGACACGGTCAACCAGGCCTTCGCCCACCGGACGTCGCTCGGCACGCAGACGTTCCGTCTGGAGGGGACGGTGGTCCCGGGCACCATCCGCGCTACGGCCGCGGGATCGGACTTCAGCATCTGCCAGGGACCGAACGTCGTGCACGTCGCCAACACGGGCAGCCCACCGCAGCTCTTCCAGGCCAGGATCCCGGTCGTCGTCGTCGGCCACTTCACGTCCGTCACGTCGACGAACTTCGTGTCCAACACCATCATGGTGAAGCACTCGGAGAACTACAGCGCCCAGTACCCCAACCGGGTGAAGGCCAAGACGACCGGTCCGACCTGCTGATGAGCGACGCCCATATCGGGACGATCGGGGTGTGGCTCGCCTTCCTGGCGAGCATCGCCGGCGCCGTCGTGATCGTCACCGGGCTGGTCCGTCGCAACGCCGGCGCCGCCTCGCCCGCCGGAACGGCCGGACGTGTGGCCGGCGACGGCCGCCTGCTGGCGCCCGTCATGCTCGTCGGCGCCCTGCTTGCCACCGGGGCGATGGAGCACGCGCTCGTCACCCATGACTTCACCCTGGTGTTCGTGGCCGAGAACAACAGCACGGTCACCCCGCTCCTGTACTCCATCACGGGGATGTGGTCGGCGCTGGCGGGGTCCATCCTGCTGTGGGGGCTGATCCTCGCCGTCGTCTCGACCGTCTTCGTCTGGCGCTACCGCCGCCAGGTCGCCGATCCGGTGATCCGCTGGGCCACCCTCGTCCTCTACGTGGTGTCCGCCTTCTTCTTCGGCCTGATGGTCGGGCCCGCCAACCCGTTCGTCACCGCCCCCGGAGCGACGCAGGGCCTCGGGCCCAACTCGCTCCTCCAGGACAACCCGCTGGTGGCAATCCATCCGCCGCTCCTCTACGTCGGGTTCGTGGTCTTCACCGTCCCCTTCGCGTTCGCCATCGGCATGCTGGCCACGGGCCGGGTGGGGGATCGCTGGCAGATCGAGTGCCGGCGCTGGACGCTGGTCGCGTTCACCTTCCTCTCCGTCGGCATCGTGCTGGGCGCCTGGTGGTCCTACCAGGTGCTGGGCTGGGGCGGGTTCTGGGGCTGGGACCCGGTCGAGAACGCCGCCCTGCTTCCCTGGTTGTGCGGGACGGCCTACCTGCACTCGGTGCTCGTGCAGGAGCGGCGCGGCCTCATGCGCGTCTGGAACCTCTCGCTGTCCATCGCCACCTTCGCGCTCACCATCCTCGGCACGTTCCTCACCCGGTCGGGGGTCATCACCTCGGTCCACGCCTTCTCCGAGTCCTCCCTCGGTCCCTTGCTCATCGGGTTCTTCTTCGCGGTGGTCATCGTGGGCTTCGGGCTGATCGCCTGGCGCGGGGATCGCCTGCGCTCGCCGGGTGGGATCGACGCCCCGCTCGGTCGGGAGGGCGCATTCCTCCTCAACAACGTGCTGTTCGTGGGCTTCGCGTTCGTGGTGCTGCTCGGGACCCTGTACCCGCTCCTCTACGAGGCGCTCACACAGCAGCAGGTGACCGTCGGCGCCCCGTTCTTCAACACGATCGCCGTGCCGGTCGGCCTGACGCTGCTCTTCCTCATGGCTGTGGCACCCGTGCTCAGCTGGCGCAAGATGAGCGGGACGGTGCTGTGGCAGCGCCTCGTCATCCCGGTGTGGATCGGCGTGGGCACGGTGGTGCTGTGCGTGGCCTTCGGCCTGCGCGGCGGTGCCACGCTGATCGGCTTCGGCCTGGGCGCCATGGCGGCCGCGACCGCGGCCCGCGCGCTGGTGCTCTCGGTCCGCGCGGCCCATACGCGTCATGTCGGCTGGTGGCGCGGGCTGGTGGGACGCGCCAACGGCGGCATGATCGTCCACCTCGGCGTCGTGCTGCTCGCCGTCGGGGTCATTGCCGCCACCTCGTACCGTCATCAGGCCGAGCTGGCGCTGCACCAGGGAACCGTCGTCAGCTACGACGGGCACAGCTTCGAGTTCGAGGGTCTCCGCACGGTCACGTCGCCGTCGCGGACGTCGCAGGAGGCCCTGGTCAAGGTGGACGGCGGCGCGTTCGCCCCGGCCACGACCAGCTTCGGCAGCGCGCTGTCGGTCGTCGGCACGCCGGCCATCGACTCCGGTCTCTTCGATGACGTCTACCTGACCTTCGATGCCGTGGGCGGGCTGGGTGCCTCGTCGGGGAACCAGGCCATCAACAACCTGCCGCGGGGCTCGGTGGCGATCGGCGTCGTGATCGAGCCGCTCGTGGCCTGGCTGTGGGCCGGCGGGCTGCTCATCGGGCTCGGGGGCCTGCTCGCCCTCGTGCCGGGGACCCGACGGCGGGCCACCGACCCGGCATCTGCACCATCGGAGCTGGTCACCGGTGCGGAACCGGACGAGCGGCCCGAGCGGGACGCTGTACCCCAGCGGGTGGGGGCGCTCGTCGCCCGCGGCGTCGGCCCGGCATGACCGACCGCCGCCGCCACCCGACCCGCTGGGTGGCGGGGGCCGTCCTGCTGGTCCTCGTCGTCGTCGGCGTCGTCCTCGCCACCCGCACGCCCCAGGAGGCGACCGCCGTCGCCAGCCCGTTGCTCGGCCAACCCGCGCCCGAGTTCACGGGTACCGACCTGAGCACGGGGTCGCCCGTCTCCCTGGCGTCGCTGCGGGGTCACTACGTCGTCATCAACTTCTTCGCCAGCTGGTGCATCCCGTGCCAGGAGGAGGCACCGGACCTGGCTCGTTTCCACTACGAGCAGGCGCACACGACGGATGGCGCCGACATGGTCAGCGTGGTGTTCCACGACACGTCGGCGACAGCGCGCGCGTTCCTGCGGGCCAACGGGGACCTGTGGCCTGTCGTGAGCGACCCCGGCGGGACGATCGCCGAGCACTACGGGGTCACTGCGCCGCCGACCACGTTCGTGGTCGGCCCCTCCGGCCGGGTGACCGCGGTGCTCGAGGGGCCTGCGACGCAGAAGAACCTCGACTCGTTCTTGAAGGCGGCCAGGGCGGAGCAGGCGCGTACGTCCAGTGGGTGAGCGCGCGGCCCGCATGCCCCTATGGGCCCGCGTCGCCATTCCCCTGGTCGTGCTCGCCGTCGCGCTGGTGATCGGGAGCGGCGCCATCGACAACAGCCCCCCCACGGCGGCCCAGCGGGCGGCAGCCATTGAGGCCAACGTGCGCTGCCCGTCCTGCACCGACCTCTCGGTGGCCGAGTCGAACGCGACGACGGCCATCGCCGTGCGCCACCAGATCGAGAGCATGGTCGCGGCAGGCCGCTCCACCGCCGACATCGACCAGGCGCTCGTGGCCGAGTACGGCCAGACCATCCTGCTGGTCCCGCCGGACGCCGATGGTGTCCCGCTCATCTGGATCGTCCCCCTCGTCCTGGGCACCGCGGCGCTGGTTGGTGTCGGCGTCGTGTTCTGGCGCAGGAGCCGCGCCTTCGACGCGCTGAAGGTGAAGGAGCCTGTGTCGTGACGGTCGACGGATTACCCGACGTCGAGCGGCGGGACCACCCTGAGCGTGACGACCGCTGGTACCTGACCGACGAGCATGAGTTCCTGCGGCGCTCCCTCGACGACGCCGACCGCGA
>JBEKVF010000091.1:0-7670 GCA_049514295.1 Acidimicrobiales bacterium | reverse complement strand
GGCGGCAGGGTCCGGCTCTGCTCGTCGACGATCCGGACGACGGCGGGCGCGGCGATCTGGCCGACCGAGCCCGGGCGCTTCACCGCCTCGCCCTTGGGCATGATGCAATAGGCGGAGCCGGCCTCGGTCATGCCGTAGTTGTTCGACACCATGGCGTCGGGCATCTTGTCCTGCAGCCGCTCGACGACGTAGGGGGCGAGTGGTGCGCTGCCCACCGAGCACATCTGCACCGACGAGAGATCGGCGTCGGCGAAGCGGGGGTGGTCGATGAGCAGGTGCGCCATGGCGGGCACGAGGAAGACGGCCACCGGGTGCTCGTCCTCGACGACGCGCAACCAGCGGTCGGCGTCGAAGCGCGGCTGATAGATCACCTGCAGGCCGAGCTTCATGGGCGTGTAGACGAGCGCGATGCCGGCGAAGGTGAACAGCGGGCTGGCGTGCAGCCAGCCGCCGCCCGTCCAGTTGGGTTCGACCGCCCCGATCATGGAGCCGTTGGAGTGGCGCACCGCCACACCCTTGGGCCGGCCGGTCGTCCCCGACGTGTAGAGGATGTCGGCCAGGTCGTCGGACTCGCGCGGGGCCTGGAACGGCGAACTGTCGCCGGCGGTGGCCTCGGCCCAGCCGAGCAGCGGCGTCGGGGAGCCCTCTGCACCCGTGGCGCCGTCCTCCGCCCCGGCGTCGACCAGGGCGACGAGGCGGCCATCGGCTGCGTCGAGGTCGCTCCGGACCAGGTCGCCGTCGGCCACCACCACGGTGGCGCCCGAGTGGGAGATCACGTGCGCCACCTCGGCCGGGGCCAGGCGCGGGTTCATCGGCACCGCCACTCCCCCGGCCCGGTGCGCCGCCGAGTACGCCACGAGCCAGCGAAGGGCGAGCTCGGGGCGGAGGTGGATGCCCACGCGGCCGCCCGGCTCGAGGCCGCCGTCGAGCAGGCGGCGCGCCATGGCGTTGGCGGCGCCATCCCATTCGGCGAATGTCATGGACCCGACGTCGACCACCTCAAAGGCCGTGCGGTCGCCGAATTGCTCGGCCATGCGGGCCAGGTGCTCGTCCATCAACACGAATGCGGATCCCCCCAAGAGGCTGGTCGGTGCGTGAAAGTTGACGCCGGTGTCAGGTTCGTTGCAGCATGGCCGATGCGCCTCCGGGGGTCAATCCCGGGGGTGACCACCCAATTTCCAATTTGCTTGACAGAGTTTGCTTGCCTGGGGCCGCGGGCCGCCGAGGCACGACCTTAGGAAGAGGCGCCATGACCACGGTCCGTTTCGACCTCCCGACGCCGGAGGGCGACACCATCGAATTCTGGGAGGCGGCCAAGGAGGAGCGGCTCCTCATCAAGCACTGCCTCGACTGCGACGCCTACTCGTACTACCCGCGGCCCTTCTGCCCCAAGTGCTGGAGCGAGCAGGTGGAGTGGTTCGACGCGAGCGGCGATGCGACGCTCTACACCTGGTCGGTCATCTACAGCAACGACCAGCCCCCCTTCCGGGACCGGGTGCCCTACGTGGCCGCCATCGTGGACCTGGCCGAGGGACCGCGCATGATGACCAACGTCGTCGACTGCCCCTTCGAGGAGCTGCAGGTCGGCATGCCGCTCAAGGTGACGTTCCAGCCCATCTCCGACGATTTCACGATTCCCGTCTTCGTGCGGGCCTGAGGAGCACGCCATGACCGATGCCACCGACGCCGTCATTGTCGCCGCCATCCGCACACCGATCGGCCGCTCCGGCCGGGGCCTCGCCGGGCTCAGCATCCAGGACATCGGCATGCAGACGGTGGCCGGCGTCATCGCCGCCTCCGGGCTCGAGCCCGGCGACATCGACGACCTGATCCTCGGCGAGGTCCTCCAGGGGGGCGGTTGCACCGCCCGCTACGTCGCCAACGCGCTGGGCCTGCCCCCCGACACGCCCGGCGGCACGACGCAGCGTCAGTGCGCCACCGGCATGATGGCGGTGCAGGAGGCGGCCGCCAACATCCGCTCCGGCATGGCCGAGGCGGTCATCGCCGGAGGCGTCGAGTCCATGACCCGCTCGCCGCTCCTTTTCGAGAAGTCGCCCTTCCCCTTCGGGGGCGTGGAGCGGTTCCTGCCGCCCAGCCACCCCGACTCCCCGGACGCGCCCAACATGAACATGCTCATCACGGTGGGCGAGAACACGGCCCGCGAGTGCGGCATCACCCGTGAGGAGTCCGACCACTGGTCGTACCACTCGAACATCCGCGCCGTCGCGGCGACCGACGACGGGCGCTTCGCCGAGGAGATCGTGCCGGTGGTCGTGCCGGCCGGCCGCCGTGAGGCGACCACGGTGAGCGTGGACGAGCACCCGCGCCGCGACACCACGCTGGAGAAGCTGGCGGCGCTCCCCTCGCTGACCGGGCCCGACGGGACGATCACGGCGGGGAACTCCTCCGGCATCGCCGACGGGGGCGCCGCCCTGGTCGTCGTCGCCCGCTCCTACGCCGAGGCCCACGGGATGGAGCCGCTGGCGACGGTGCGTTCCTGGAACTCGTGCGGGATAGAGCCGGCCCGCACCGGACTCGCCCCGACGGTGTGCGTCCCCCGGGCCCTGAACCGGGCCGGGCTGAGCGAGTCCGACGTGGACCTGGTCGAGATCAACGAGGCCTTCGCATCGATGTCGGTGGCGTGCGCCCGCAAGCTCGGGTTCCCCCACGACATCGTCAACGTGAACGGCGGGGCGGTCGGGATCGGGCACCCCGTCGGGGCCTCGGGGGCCCGGATCCTCGTCACGCTCATTCACGAGCTGCGGCGGCGCGGCGGCGGCATCGGTGTGGGGACGCTCTGCGCCGGGGGCGGCATGGGGTCCGCCACCGTGGTGGAGGTCCACCCGCCCGCTTAGGGCACGGCGCGGGTGCCGGTACGGGACTCGCACCACTCCCACAACCTCCGGCCGTCCGTCGGGGAGCCGGCGCGGGCCGTCCAGGGCAGGTGGTGCTCGCCCCGCTGGTGCCGGTCGTGGAAGAAGCCCTCCGTCAGAGGGGCCGCCGGGTCCGCGCGGCGCGCCTCTCCCGCCGCGAGCCAGACCACCGTGTCGGCCCCCTCGGCCGGCGTCCGCAGCAGCGGGCCGAGCTTGGCGAAGGAGGGCAGGCCGCTGGCCAGACCCGGTGTGTCCACCCAGCCGGGGTGCGACGCGTAGCTCGCCACGCCGTCGGCGCCCCAGCGACGGGCCCACTCATGGGACAGCACGACCTGGGCCCGCTTGACCCGGGCGTACGCCGTGGTGCCGCGATAGGACTCGGGCGCCATCTCCAGGCGCCCGAGGTCGAAGCGCTCGGTGTACATCCCCCCCGACGACACCGTCACGATGTTGGCGTCGCCGGATCGGCGGAGTAGCGGGCTGAGCAACCACGTCAGGCGGAAGGGTGCCAGCAGCCCAGTGGCCACGGTGAGCTCGCTTCCGTCGGGGGCGCTCCGGTACATCGGGTACAGGGCACCGGCCGCATGCACCAGCCCGTCAAGGCGTTCGTGCACCGAGGAGACCCGCTCGGCGAACTCGTGCACGGCCCCGGCGTCGACGACGTCGAGCACGAACGGCTCGACGGCTGCGCCGTCTCCGAGCTCACGGGCCCGGCGCGCCGCGGCCTCGATCCGGACCGTGTCCCGGCCGACCAGCCACATGGTGGCGCCGAGACGCGCCAGGTCCTCGGCGACCGCCCGGCCGATCCCCGAGGAGGCACCCGTCACGACCACCACCCGTCCGGAGAGGCTCGCCGGTGGGCGCCAGTGCTCCAGACGCGCGCGCGCGGCGTAGCCGGCCCGGCTGAAGCTGCCGGCGACACTCACCTCGAGCGCGGTGTCGATCAGGCCGGACAGGCGCCATCGCCTCATGCCAGGGCGCGGCGCAGGCCGGCGGCGCCCTTGTCGGCCATCTTGGCGAAGGACCTCCCCACCAGCGGTGCCACCAGCCGGAGCACGCCCCGTGGCTCGATCACGGCGTCGTAGCGGATGCGGGAACCCGTTCCGACACGGTCCACCCTGATGGTGTCCGTCGACACCATCAAAGGATGCCGCGCCTCGAGCACCACGCGGTAGGGCCGTTCCATGGCTACCACCGTGTAGTCGAACGACACCACCCGGCCCGCGACCCGCACGCCGAGCCGGTACACGGAACCGACCTGGGCTTTGCCCGGGGACAGCGCCTCGGCCTCGGTCACCGAGGGGTCCCACTCACGGGCGTTGGAGAAGGTGGCCAGGTAGTCGAAGGCCTCCTCCCGATCCCTCGGTGAATCGATCTCGGTGCTGTACGTCGCCATGGAATCCCTCTCGTGCCGCGAATGACGGTGCCCGCCTGGCGATTAGTTTAGTGCTAAATAGAACTGCTCGATCCTCGGAGGACCCCTTGCGTATCGCCATCGTCGGAAGCGGCGTCGCCGGCATGACCGCGACCCACCTGCTGCGCCAACAACGGCACGACGTGCACGTCTTCGAGGCCGACGGCCGGCCGGGTGGGCACGCCAACACCGTCATGGTCGACCTCCCCGGTGGCCCGGTCGCCGCCGACACCGGCTTCCTCGTCTACAACGAGCGGACGTACCCCCTGTTCACCCGCCTCCTGGCCGGCCTCGGGGTGGCCACGCACCCGAGCGACATGAGCTTCAGCCTCTCCGACACCCGCTGCGGCCTGGAGTGGCGGGGCACGTCGCTCTCCACCGTGTTCGCCCAGCGGCGCAACGCCGCCCGGCCCGCCTTCCTGGCCATGCTGGCCGACGTCGTCCGGTTCAACCGCCTCGCCCGCCGGCTCCTCGCCGATCCCTCAGCGCCGTCCGGCAGCCTGGCCGACCTCCTGGACGGCCACCGGTGGTCGCAGGGATTCCTCGACTGGTACCTGATCCCCCTCGGCTCGGCGATCTGGTCGGCCGACCCCGAGACGTTCACGCAGATCCCGGCCCGCTCCTTCGCCGAGTTCTTCAGCCGCCACGGGCTCCTGGGCCCCGGCGACCAGCCCGCCTGGCGCACGGTCACGGGGGGATCCACCCGGTACGTCCAGACGATCCTGGAGCCGCTCCGCAACCGGGGCAGGCTGCACCTCGGCGCCGCGGTGTCCAAGGTGCGGCGCCAGAGCGAGGGCGCGGAGCTCCTCCTCCCGGAGGGACCGGCAACCTTCGACCACGTCGTCATCGCGACCCACAGCGATCAGGCGCTCGCGCTCCTCGGCGACCCGAGCCGCGAGGAGCGGGCCGTGCTCGGCGCCATCCGGTACCAGCCCAACCAGGCCACGCTGCACACCGACACCACGCTCCTGCCCGCGAATCGCCGGGCCTGGGCGTCGTGGAACTACGTGCGTCCCGAAGGCCCCGCACGCCGGGCCACCCTCACCTACTACCTGAACCGACTGCAGGGGTTCGACGCCGACCGTCCCGTGCTGGTCACGCTGAACCGTGACGACGACATCGACCCCGGAGAGGTCGTGGCACGCTTCGACTACGCCCATCCGGTGATCGACGAGGCCGCGGTGGCTGCGCAGCAGCACCAGCGTGCACTGAGTGCCGGGTCGGTGTCCTTCTGCGGTGCGTACTGGGGCTACGGGTTCCACGAGGACGGGGTCAGAAGCGCACTGGCCATCTGCGAACGCTTCGGGGCTCGCCTGTGAGCCACCGTCCAGCCGGGCCGCTCCGCAGCGCGCTCTACGAGGGCACGGTGACGCACCGGCGCGCCGACCCGTCCCACCGGTTCACCAACCGGGTGGCGCTCCCGCTCCTCTTCCTCGACGAGCTACCCGGGCTCCGCTCGGTCCACCCTCTGGTGGACCTCGATCCGTCCCCCCACCGCCGCCCGTGGCCGGCCGCCATGCGGTTCCGGCGCGGCGACTTCCTCCCGGCAGACTCCCCCTCGCTGCTCGATGCGGTCGCGGACGTCGTGGCGGGTGCCGGGGGCACGGTGCGGGGCCCGGTGGCGATGTTGGGTCACCTGCGCACGTGGGGCTGGCTGTTCAACCCGCTGACGCTCTACTACTGCTTCGACCCGTCGGGCGAGCACGTCGAGTGGACCGTGCTGGAGGTGTCCAACACCCCGTGGCACGAGCGGTGCCGCTACGTCGTCGGACCACCGGGTACGCACACCTTCGCGAAGGCCATGCACGTCTCTCCCTTCCTCCCGGACCAGGCCACCTACGCCCTGCGCTACTCCTCGCCGGCCGCAGCGCTCCGGGTGGACCTCGACCTCGAGGCACCCGTCGCACCTGCGCCCTATGGTCGATGGGACGAACCGGACCCGCAACGACCCGTCCCGCAGCTGGCGGCGTCGATGGTGCTGCAACGACGCCCGCTCGACCGCGCCGGCCTGGCCCGCCTGCTGTGGACGTACCCGCTCATGACGGCACGGGTCTCGGGTGGCATCTACGCCCAGGCGCTGCGCCTGGGACGCACGCGCGCCCCGTTTCACCCGCACCCGGGCCGGGGCGGGGCGTGCCCTGCGCTCCCGGGCCCCGCGGCGGAGCCCCTGGAGCACGCGCATGGCTGACACCGGTGCACGCCTCGTCATCGACCTGGCGCGTCGTGCCGCCCGCGACCGTCCCGGCACTCTCTCCTTCGAGGGAGCCGGGGTCCCCGGCGGGCGCCCGACCGTGACCGGGACCGGCGACCCGGTGGCCACCGTCGTCGTACACGACGCGAGGGCATGGCGAGCCGTGCTGCGCCGCGGCTCACGCGGTCTGGCCGAGAGCTACATGGACGGTTGGTGGGACACCGACGACCTGACCGCCCTGGTCCGCGTCGCCTTCCGCCGGACCTCGGCACTCCGGCACTTCCTCGACGCATCGGCGAGGCACGCCGGCCCCCTGCTGGCGGGGGTGCAGCGGCTCCGGCCACCGAGCAAGAGTGACGACCGGCACAACATCGCCGCCCACTACGACCTGTCGAACGAGTTCTTCGCCTCGATGCTCGACCCGACCATGGCCTACTCGTGCGCGTACTTCGCCGACAACGGCCTCACGCTCGAAGAGGCCCAGGTGGCCAAGTTCGAGCGGATCGCCACCAAGCTGACGCTGGGGCCCGAGGACCACGTGATCGAGATCGGCACCGGCTGGGGCGGGTTCGCGATGTACGCCGCCGAACGTCACGGCTGCCGCGTCACCACGACCACGATCTCGGAGGCGCAGCGCACGCTGGCGGAGAAGCGCGTCGCCGAGCGCGGGCTCGCCGACCGGGTGACCGTGCTCGGCGCCGACTACCGGGACCTCGAGGGCCGCTACGACGCGCTGGTCTCCATTGAGATGGTCGAGGCGGTCGACTGGCGGCGACACGACCAGTTCTTCGCCACCTGCGCCCGGCTGCTCAAGGACCGGGGCCGGATGGCATTGCAGGCGATCACCATCGCCGACGGGAGCTTCGAGCGGGCCAAGCTGCACGACGACTTCATCCGGGCCATGGTGTTCCCGGGCGGATGCCTGCCATCGGTGGCCGCGATCGCGGCGTCGGTCGCGCGCACGTCGGACCTGCGGATCGTCGACCTGGAGGACATCGGCCCGCACTATGCCGAGACGTTGCGGCGCTGGCGGGCCAACCTGGGTAGCGGGCGGGCGGCCGTGGAGCGTCTCGGCTTCGACGAGCGCTTCTGGCGGTTCTGGACCCTGTACCTGTGCTATTGCGAGGCGGCGTTCATGGAGCGCCACGTGTCGGACGTGCAGTTGGTGTTGACGCGGCCCGGGTCCGCGTTC
>JBEKVF010000090.1:0-7689 GCA_049514295.1 Acidimicrobiales bacterium | reverse complement strand
GCGAGCGCGGCCACCGGGGGCAACGTGTCGTTCGTGCCCTGCGACCCGAACAGCCCGCCCGGCATGCCGAAGAACCACGCACCGGGGAGGTGGGTTTCGAACGACTGGCCGCCGAGGACGGAGCCCACGACGATGGCCGTCGTGCCGACGAGCCCGAGGACAGCCGTGCGCGCCAGTGACAGCCGAACCGCCGGTTGCGCCGGCGCGTCTGTTTGTGCCGTCTCGTCGCGTGTCATGGAGTTGGTGGCTGCGCTCGGGGGCACGAGCTCCATCGGGGCTTCCTTACCTGAGCTCCCACGGCGGGCGCCGGAGGTGCCAAAATCTTCATCAAACTGCATTGATTCTGTCACAGCTGTAGCGGATTCTGGGAACCCGGAAGCTTCCTTAACAGGATTCTCAGGATTTTCCCAGCCTATAAGGGGAAACTGTTGCTGTCACGGATGTGAAATCTGGCTGTCACGGAAACGGAAGGTGTCACGTGCGAGTACTGGTCCTAGGCGGTGACGGGTATCTGGGCTGGCCGACTGCGCTGCATCTTTCCAGGGCCGGCTACGAGGTGGGGGTCGCGGACAACTTCGCCCGACGGGGCTACGACCTGGAAATGGGGGTGGCCTCCCTGGTCCCCATCGCCTCGCTGCACCGGCGGGTCGACTGCTGGGAGGAGGTCTCGGGCAGGCGCCTCGACTTCTTCATCGGCGACCTGACGGAGGAGCAGTTCGTCTATGACATGATGGGCAGCTTCCGGCCCGACGCCATCGTCCACTTCGCCGAGCAGCGCAGCGCCCCCTACTCCATGGTGGACCGCAAGCACGCCGTCTACACCCAGGTCAACAACGTGGTGGGCACGTTGAACCTGCTCTACGCCATTGCCGACGTCGATCCGTCGATCCACCTGGTCAAGCTCGGGACCATGGGGGAGTACGGCACCCCCAACATCGACATCGAAGAGGGGTACATCGAGATCACCCACCGCGGCCGCACCGATGTCCTGCCCTTCCCCAAGCAGCCGGGGAGCTTCTACCACCTCTCCAAGGTCCACGACAGCCACAACATCGCCTTCTGCTGCCGGGCCTGGGGCCTCCGCTCGACGGACCTCAACCAGGGGGTCGTGTACGGGCAGTCGACCCCCGAGACCACCCTGCACGCAGACCTGGCGACGCGGTTCGACTACGACGCCGTCTTCGGCACCGTGCTGAACCGGTTCGTGATCCAGGCGGCGGCCGGTGAGCCCCTCACCGTCTACGGCAAGGGTGGCCAGACGCGGGGGTTCCTCGACATCCGGGACACGCTGGCCTGCGTCGAGCTCGCAGTCCGGAATCCCGCCAAGGCCGGTGAGTTCCGCGTGTTCAACCAGTTCACCGAGTCCTTCTCGGTGCTCAAGCTGGCGCAGATGGTGTCGGACGCGGCCGGCGGAGCGAAGATCGTCCACCTGGACGACCCGCGGGTCGAGCTGGAGGAGCACTACTACCGGGCGGCCCACACCAAGCTCCTCGACCTGGGCCTGCTGCCCTTCCTGCTCGGTGACGAATTGCTGGCCGAACTGCTGTCCATCGCACGCACCCACATCGGCCGCCTCGAGCGGGCCGCTCTGGAGCCGAAGGTCCTGTGGCGCTCCACGTCGAGCAGCATCACCCGCACGGAGAGGCCGCAGACCGACGATTCACCCTCGGAGCGCCCCCGCTGAGCCTCTGAGGCTCTTCCCAGAGTGGGGGGCTAGCTTTCGGCGCTTGCGCCCGTCGACGCCGATCCCCCCACCAGGGTGCACGTACTGGAACCCCCGGAAGGCATCTCCTCGCCAGTGAACCGACTCCGAGCACACAGCGGACCTTTGTGGCCCTACCTCGTGCTGGTCGCCATCCCGACGGCCGTCTTCGTGCTGCCGGACCTCTTCGGCGGGCACCTACTCATCACGGGCGACAACCTGCAGCAGAACTACCCGCTCCGCGTGCTGGTCGGCTCCATGCTGCGCCACGGGCAGCTGCCCTTCTGGAACCAGTACATCTTCAGCGGCACGCCGTTGATGGCCGACTTCAATGCGGGGGCGTTCTACCCCCTCACGGGGTTGTTCGTCGTCATGCCGGACCGGGCCGCCTGGATCGCCACCGAGGTCATCGTCTTCTCCGCCGTCGCCATCGGGATGTACGTCTTCCTGCGCGCGCTGGCCCTCTCGACGGCGGCGTGCCTCCTGGGCGCCGCCACGTTCGCGTTCGCCGGGCCGGTGCTGAGCCAGGTCAACCACGTGGACATGACCGAGGGCTTCGTGGCCATCCCATGGATGCTGCTGGCCGTGCTGCACATCGTCCGCGACGGGCGGTGGCGCTGGTCCATCCTTCTCGGGATCGCCTTCGCGAGCGTGATCCTCGCCGGGGCCCCCGAAGCCATGCTCGACGAGGCGCTCCTCGTGATCGCCTATGCCGCCATGTCCGCCGGCCTGAACCGGGAGCGCTGGTGGCGGGTGCTGTCGAGGTGCGCCGCGGGAGTGGCGCTGGCGCTGTCGCTGGCCGCCATCCAGTGGTTGCCGGGACTCGAGGCCATCCGGAGCTCGCAGCGGGGGAGCGGGGTGTTCGCGGCAGCCGGGAGCTACCCCACGCCCTTCAGCATCTTCGCGCTCGTCCCCTACCTCGACGGCGGCTACGGGCATCTCAACGAGGCAACGTTCTTCGGCCAGTACAACCTGCCCGAGGTCGGCATCTACCTCGGGATCCTGCCCCTGATCGCGCTGGTGACCCTGCTGCACCCACGGTGGCCGAGCCGGATTGCCGCGCGCGACCGGCTCACGTGGTACGTCGTCGGGCTCTTCGGCCTCCTCCTCGCCCTGGGGTCGAACACGCCCCTGGAACATCTGTTCAACAGCCTGCCGCTCTATGGCAATCAGCGGCTGCAGAGCCGCAACATGGTCACGGTGGCGACCGCGATCTGCGTCCTTTTCGCAGGCTGGATCGACCGCACGGACTCACCACGGCCGAAGGACCCGCTGAAACGCTACGACCGGATCATGGCCCTGGTGCCGTTCGGCATCGTGGCGGCCCTTTCCATCTGGGCGCTCGCGGCAACCGGGTCCCTCGTCCATGTCTTCGCGGGCGTGTGGGCCAGCCCCGGCGTCACCTCGACCGTCCGCAAGGCGACCGTCATCGCGCTGGCCTTCTGTGCCGGCGCGGCCGCGATCGTGTGGATCCGGCCGTACCTCCGTACCCTCCCCTGGGTGAGGCTGGCCGGGGTCTTCGTGGCACTCGACCTCGGGTTGATGGCCGCGACGAGCCAGCTGCCCGAGATACCGTCCAACGACCTCGTGAGCGGGACGACGCCGGTGCAGCAGTTGATGGAGGCCCACCTGGCCCCGGGCGGGCGGATGGTCAACTACGACCCCCAGACCTACGGCAGCTGGCCCGAGAGCCCGCAGGGCGTGCCGGACCTCAACATCGTTGCCGGGTTGCCTTCGGTGGCCGGCTACGCGTCCATCGTCAACGGCAATTACGAGTCGGTGACCCACACCCACGAGCAGGACGACCTGGACATCGGCCAGCTGGCGTCGGGCACGCTCGACCGGCTCGACCTCCGGGAGATCGTGACCGTGCCCGAGTACTTCCTCGTGCCGCTGCAATCCATGCCGGGCTCCGTCGGGGACATCCGCCAGGTGCCCGAGGGCTTCGGCGCCGACCCCGTCCTTCCCCGGGGCTACGGAGTCGACTTCAACGAGATTGCCTACCCCTTCTATCCGGGGCCCCGGCCCGCGCTGCGCACGGGCCAGAGCGCTTCGTGGTTCTTCGGGGAGTCGTTCGTGCCCCACTCGGCCACCCTCGTCCTCGGCCACGCCGCCGGCCCCGGCACCCTCGTCCGCTTCGGGACGCTCGCCGCGGACGGGTCGACGCGCTGGGGCGTCCCGGTGCCCGTGGCACCGGGGTCACGACGCGTGACGGAGCGGCTGCCGGGAGGCAGCGCCGTCGGCGTGTCGGTCCGGGTGGTCGCCGGCTCCCTCCCCTCGCATGTGGCGGTCGTCACCGTGGCGGGGCGTCAGTACGAGCTCGGTGGCTCGCTCTCCTCGGCGATCGTGCCCGGACCGTGGAGCCTGGCCGGCCTGTCGCAGGGCTACGCCGTGTTCACGTTGGGGAAGCCACCCAGGCCGATCTCGGCTACCACCACCGGGGGTCGGCAGCTGCCCGTCAAGGTCATCTCGAGCACGACGAAGTCCGAGGAGGTCCGCGTCGACGCGCCGGCGACGACGACGGTCTTCCGCTCCGTCGCCTGGGACTCGGGATGGAGGGGTTCCGTCTCCGTCAACGGGGGGAAGGCGCAGAGCGTCCCGGTCGACTCAGTCGATCTGGTCCAGGAGATCCGCATCCCGCCGGGGAACGACGTGGTGACTTTCCACTACGAGCCGCGGCACCTGCTGTTGGCCAGCATCCTCAGCCTGGGCGCGACGGGTTTCCTCGTGGTCGTGCTCGGTGTGTGGCTCGTGCGCCGGCGGCGGTCGCTGGACGGCCCGGACGCCCCTGATCCGTCCGAGATGGTCGCGGCGGACGTGCCGGAGCGCGTCGGCTGAGAAGGGGCCGCTCCTTCAGCAGTACGGATGGGCGAGCGAGAGCAGGAACTCCCCGTCCTCAGCGCCCCACATCTCCTCGACCACGAAACCCGCTTCGGAGAGCTCGCGTTCGACCCTCTCGGGGGTGAACTTGGCACTGATCTCGGTCAGCAGGTCCTCGCCTTCGTCGAAGCGGACGGTGATGCCGGCGTCGGCGAGAGAGACCTCCGCGGCTCCTTCGGCGCGTAGCCGCATCTCGATCCACTGCTGCTGCTCGTTCCAGAGCGCGACGTGCCGGAAGTTGTCAGGATGGAAGTCACCGCCCAACTGCTCGTTGAGCACGCGGAGCACGTTGCGATTGAAGTCGGCCGTGACGCCGGCCGCGTCGTCGTAGGCCGCGACGAGACGGCTCGGGTCCTTGACCAGATCCGTCCCGAGGAGCAGCGAGTCGTCACTCGACATCGTGCAGTTCAGGTCGAACAGGAATCGGCCACGCTGAGCCGGGTCCAGGTTGCCGATCGTCCCGCCGAGGAAAGCGATCATCCGCCGGCCCTCGGAGGGGATCTCGCCCAGGTGCTGGTGGAAGTCGCCGATGACCACGTGGATGTCCAGCGCGTCGTACTCCCGGGACAAGGCCGTGGCGGCACTCCGGAGGAATTCGTCGCTGACGTCGAAGGGGACATACCTCGACAGCATGCCGGTCTCTTCGAGCGCGGTGAGCAGCACGCGCGTCTTGTCACACGCCCCGGCGCCGAGCTCGACGAGCGTGTCCGCCTTCGACAGCTCGGCGATAGCCGGAGCGTGCGCCTCGAGGAGCGCCCGTTCCGCTCTGGTGGGGTAGTACTCGGGGAGTTGGGTGATCTCCTCGAAGAGACGGCTGCCCCGCTCGTCGTAGAACCACACTGGCGGGATGGACTTCATGTCACCCTGCAGCCCCTGCAGCGCATCGGCCCGCATCTGGTTCCGCACCTCCTCGGGGGAGAGGTGGACGTCGATGGTGTACGCCATGGTTCAGGGATCCCGCGCCAGTCGCACCCCGCCGAACATCCAGCGGGCGCCGGGCGGGAAGAAATTGCGGTACGTGGTGCGGACGTGGCCGCTCGGGGTCGCGCAGCACCCGCCCCTCAGCACGTATTGGCTCACCATGAACTTGCCGTTGTACTCGCCCACCGCGCCGGGTGCAGCCCGGAATCCCGGATAGGGGCAGTACGCGCTCGATGTCCACTCCCAGGTGTCGCCGAAGATGGCGTTCGAAGAGACGGCGGGCCGCGGGTGGGGCGCACCGAGCGAGAGGAAGTCATCGGTCAGGAAGTTGTCGCCCTCACCGTTCGATGCGGCGATCGTCTCCCACTCGCACTCGGTCGGCAGCCGCATGCCCGTCCAGTGCGCGAAGGCGTCCGCCTCGTAGTAGCTCACATGGCACACGGGCTCGTCGAGGTCGACCGGACGCGGACCCGACAGCGTGAACTGGAGCCAGCGGTCGGGGTCATCGGGATCCCGGGACCAGTAGAGGGGGGCTTCCCACCGCTGCGTGTTCACCACGGCCCAGCCGTCGGAGAGCCAGAACTCGGGCCGACTGTATCCGTCGTCCTCCATGAAAGAGAGCCACTCACCGCACGTCACCGGCCGGTCCGCCAGGCCGAAGGGGGTCAGGTGCACCGTGTGCACCGGGAACTCGTTGTCGAAGCCGAACCCCTCGCCCCGGTGGCCGATCTCGACGGGACCGCCCGCATGCTCCATCCAGCCGGCCTTGGGAGGGGCGATGCCGGGTCGGGCGGGTGAGCCCGCCAGGTAGACCGGGTGGAGTGGGTTCCGGGACAGAACGTGTTTGATGTCCATGAGGAGCAGCTCCTGGTGCTGCTCCTCATGATGGAGGCCCAAGGTGATCAGCTCCGTCAGGCCGGGCTGGTCGGGATCCCGAAGGAGCGCCTCCATGGCACCGTCGACATGGGAGCGATAGCGCGCGATCTCCTCGATGCCGGGCCGTGAGAGAAGCCCACGCTCAGATCGGGGATGGCGGGCGCCCACGGCCTCGTAGTACGAGTTGAAGATGTAGGCGTACGCGTCGTCGAACGCGTGGTAGCCGCTGTCGTACTCCCCGAGGACGAACGTCTCGAAGAACCACGTGACGTGTGCCCGGTGCCATTTCGTCGGGCTCACGTCGGGCATGGTCTGCACCGTCTGGTCTTCGGCGCTGAGGACGGACGCGAGCCGTTCGGTGGTGGCCCGAACCCGGGCGTAGGCCTCCGGGAGGTCGGACGGCGTTGCTCGACCGCTCTTCTCCATCGGATCCGTCCCTTCGCCGCCCCACCCGGAGCGGTTGCACGCACGCTGCACGATTGCGGTTCACCCTACCCAGATGTGCCCCCGAACAGGCGCGTCTGGCCCACTTTCCGCACCCGGGCCAGAAGGCCAGGTGGATCCGGTGTTCGGACCTCGGCTGGTCCTTCGCCCCCGGCGGTCAGCCGATCAGGCCAGCACCTTGTGGCGGAAGTTGCGAAGTCCGAGCACCAGGAAGATGACGCTGAAGGCGATGATGGCGGGGTAGATGACGTAGAGGTGCATGTGGGCGGCGTTGGTGAACGCGGCTCGCATCCCGTCGTTGATGTAGATGAGCGGGTTGATCAGCACGATGATCTGCAGCCAGTGGACGGGCCCGGCCTTGACCGGTGCGAGCCGTGTCCATTGGTAGTAGGTGCCGCCCAGGAAGGTGATGGGCAGCACGATGAACCCGAACATGAGGCCCAGGTTGCGCGGCTCGAAGGATGTCCCCAGGAGCAGGCCGAGGGATGCCATGCACACGCACGACAAGGGGACCAGGGTGAGGATGAGCAGCCAGTGGAGGTTGATCTGGGCCTCGACGCCGGACGCGTGCACCACCGATGCGATGGGGAGCACGAGCGCCGCCGAGATCAGTCCCTGGGCACCCCCCGAGATCACCTTGGAGATCGCCACGAGCCAGATCGGGCACGGGGCCTGCACCCTGTCCTCGATTTCGCGGGTGAAGCCGAATTCCTGCGCGAGCGGCATCGCGACGGCCTGGATCCCCTGGAACATGATCGAGAGCCCGACCACCCCGGGCACCAGCACGGTGGCGAACGCCGACTCCGCGCCGGGGATCCCGCTCGCCGCGCCTATCCCCTGACCGATTTTGGGGAAGACGTAGAGGA